>CAXTUO010000018.1:0-10490 GCA_964247175.1 uncultured Acetobacteraceae bacterium
TCTGCAGCGCGTCGTAGGTCAGCTTGCCGATGCCGCGCAGGCCGAACACCACCTCGGTCAGCAGCGTGCCGCCGCCGATCAGCGCGCCGATGTCGAGGCCGAACAGGGCGACCACCACCACCAGCGCGTTGCGCAGCGCGTGGCGCAGCACCACCCGGCTTTCGCTGATGCCCTTGGCGCGGGCGGTGCGGATGTAGTCCTGGCGGAACGCCTCGATCAGGCTGGACCGCAGCACCCGGCCATACACCCCGGCATACAGCAGCGCGAGCGTGATCCACGGCAGCAGGAGGCCGCGCGCCCAGCCGCCGGGGTCCTGGAGCAGCGGCACGTAGCCGAGCGGCGGCACCCAGCGGAACGCCCAGGTGTCGTGCAGGCGGCTTTGCGTGAGCAGGTTCACCACCTCGCCCAGCCAGAACACCGGGACCGAAATGCCGACCAGGCCGAGCGCCGTCACCGCCCGGTCCCACGCGCTGCCTTCCCGCGCCGCGGCGATCAGGCCGATGGCGAGGCCAGCCAGCAGCCACACGGCCGCGGCGCCCGCGGCCAGGGACAGGGTGACGGGCGCCGCGCGCAGCACGGCCGGCACCACGCGCTGCCCTCGGTTCACCTGAGAGGTGAGGTCGCCGGCGATGAACAGGCGGTGCATCAGCAGGCCGTACTGCACCGGCAGCGAGCGGTCCAGGCCGTACTCGTGGCGCACGGCGGCCAATGCCTCCGCCGAGGCGCCGCGCCCGGCCAGGCGCGCGGCCGGGTCGGCGCCGGGGGTCGCGAAGAAGATCAGGAACACAAGGACGCTGATGCCGAACATCACGAGCAGCGAGCGGATGAGGCGCGTGATCATCGCCGGGTCTCAAGCGACACGCGCCACGCCTCGCCCACCACGTTCAGCGCCAAAACCGTCGCCAGCACCGCAAGGCCCGGCGCAACGGCGACGGCCGGACGGGTGTAGATCAACGCCTGCCCGTCGGCGATCAGCGTGCCCCAGCTCGCGGCGGGAGCCTGCACGCCGATGGACAGCACGGACAGCGCCGCCTCCGTCAGCAGCGCCATCGCCATGACCACGGGGGCGAAGCCGATCAGGCCGGGCCAGATCTGCGGCAGGACGTGGCGGCGCAGGATGTGCAGCGGGCCGCCGCCAGTGGCGTGGGCGGCCTCGATGAACTCGGCGCGCTTCAGCGCCAGCACCTGCGCGCGGATCGGCCGGGCGACGTAGGGCACGTACACGACGCCAAGGATCAGCACCGGCAGCGCCAGGCTGTCGGCGGTGAGCCGCAGCGGCCCGATCCGCAGGTCCTGGCTGATCAGCACGATGGAAAGCGAGATCGCCAGCAGATAGACCGGGAACGCCCAAAGCAGGTCCAGCAGCCCCGCCAGCACGGTGTCCACGGTCCCACCCACGAAGCCCGACAGCACGCCGAGCACCACCGCCAGCACGAGGCACAAGGCGGTGGCGCTTCCCGCGATCAACAAGGAGGTGCGCCCGCCGTACAGCAGCCGCGCCGCCACGTCCCGCCCCTGCGTGTCCGCGCCGAGCATGTAGGGACCGCGCCAGGTCGGCCCGATGGGCGTCACCCCGAGGCCCAGCCCGGCGGTGTTCTCCGCCAGCACCTCCTGGCCGGCCGCCGTGCCGTTCACGTTGCTGCGGAACGGGTCGGTCCCGGAAACCCGCGACGCATACAGCGGCGCCAGCAGGCAGGCGAGCACGATGACGGCCAGCACGGCGACGCCTGCCCTCATCGCACCCACGCCCTCATCGCACCCAGGATTGGCCGACGAGCCAGCGGAACTGCTCGTGATAGCCGAAATGGCCGACGCGGGCGGACACGACGTCGATGTAGCGCGGGTTGAACAGCACCACCGCCGGCGCCTGGTCGGTCACGGCGCGGTCGATGGCGGCAAGCTCGGCCCCGCCGTCCGAGGCTGCCAGCGCCGCTTGCAGCCGCGAGTCCAGCGCCGGGTCGCAAAAGCCGGAGATGTTGGGCGAAGCGTCCGACTGCGGGCGGAAGGCCGAGCAGCCGAACACGCCGCCCAGGAAATTGCCGGCGGAAGCGTAGTCCGCATACCAGGTCGTCAGGCTGGCCTGCACCCGGTTGCTGGTGTTCTGGATATAGGTGAACTGCACGTTGCCGGACAGGCTGCGCAGCCGGGGCACGAAGCCCAGGTCGCGCAGCACGTCCAGCATGTAGGTGCCGATGGCGCGGGCCACCGGGCTGTCGTCGATCACCAGCGTCACCGTCTGCCCGGCCGTGCCGCTTTCCGCCACCAGCCGCTGCGCCCGGGGCAGGTCAAGCGGGTAAGGACAATACGGCTGATAGCCCGGCAGGCCCGGCGGCAGCACCTGGCAGGACTCAACCGCGAGCCGCGCCCCGCCAAACAGTTTTATCACCGCCCGCCGGTCCACCGCGAAGTTCAGCGCCCGGCGCACCCGCACGTCGTCGAACGGCGGCAGGCGGGTGTTGAGCGGCAGGAACCACATCGCAGAGGCCGGGTTGATGTGCACCTGATTCGCATAGAGCGCCCCAAGCTCGGCCAGGCGGTCGGCGGGCGGCGCGTCGAAGGTCCAATCGGCCCGGCCGTTCTCGATGGCGGTGTACTCGGCCTCGTCCTCCAGCCCGAAGTCGTAGTCGATGGCGTCGGGAAAGCCGTCCGGCTGCGCGTCCGCGCTCCATTCATGGAAGTGCGGGTTGCGGACCAGGCGGAGGCTGCCGCCGGGGTCGTAGCCGTCGATGCGGTAGGCGCCGGTGCCGGGCAGCGGGACGGTGCCGGGGTCCGCATCGGGCGCGGTGTCCGGCAGAACGCTGGCGTGGGGCAGAGCGAGCTTCATCGCGAACTCCGGGTCCGGCCGCGACAAGCGGATGGTGACGGTGCCGGCCGCGTCATCCGCCACGACCCCCTCCAGCGCGCAGGCGGCGGGCGCGCGCAGGCAGGCCTCGGCGCCTTGGATCGCGCCGTAGAAGCTGTCCGCGGTAGGACTGGAAATGCGGAACAGCCGGCGAAAGGAGGCGGCGACGTCGGCCGGGCGGACCGGCGCACCATTAGAGAACTGGATGCCGGGCCGCAGCCGGAACACCCAGAGGAGGCCGCCGTCGCCCGGCACCGGCACGGCCTCGGCCAGGTCGCCCACGATCTCGTTGCCCCCGGGACCCGGCACCTTGCGGAAGGCCAGCAGCCCGTCATAGGCCATCGAGAACACCTGCCAGAACTGCGCGGTGTAGTTCACCTGGGGGTCGATGGTGCCGGCGGCCGAGTGGGCGAGCAGCCGCATGGTGCCGCCCCGATGCACCTGCATCAGCGCCGCCCGGTCCTCCCCGGCCGATGCCGGGCCGGCGAGCAGCGCCAGCAGGGCGGCCCAGCGGATCAGCGGCGCAGCACGAAAGCCGTGCCGTCCCAAACGCCGAAGGGCTTGGCGCCGTCCTGTTCCAGGGCGAAGCCATGCGCCGCGGCGAGTGCTGTGGCATCGGCGCGGTCGGCGGCCAGGTCCCCGCGGTAGGAGAAGTTGAGCACTGCCAGCGCACCGCCCGGCCGCAGCACCCGGGCCGCCCCGGCGACGTGGCGGCCAACCACGTCAGGCCCGGCCTGGACCATGTAGGGAAAACTATCGACCGCCAGCACCAGGTCGAACGCGCGGTCGGGCAAGGCGTCGAGGTCGCGTCCCGCCGTTTGCTCGAACCGCACGTTCGGCATCACCGCGCGCCGCCGCGCCTCCGCGACCATGCCGGCGGACACATCCACGCCCAGCACGGTTCGGCAGAGCGGCGCGAGCGCCGCCGCGATCCGGCCGATGCCGCAGCCCAGGTCCAGCACATCGGCCTCCGCATTCAGAAGCCGGTTCGCGTGCAGCCAGGCGACGATCTCGGTCGTCGCCTGGGCCAGGATCGCCGGGTCGCCGAGGGAGTACAGCGCCACGCTGGCTTCGGGCGAGTGCGCCACGGCGCGGTCGAAGAACGCGGCGATGCGCGCCAGGCCGTCCTTGCCGGACGCGTCGTGCTGCGGGCCGGTCGCCGCGACCTCCGCGGCCAGCCGGTCGAGCGCCGCATCCCGGCCCTCCACAAGCCGCGTCATCGCCGTCCAGCGCGCGTCGTCCGGACCGGGGCGGTGCCGCGCCAGGGCCGCCACGATGCCCTCCGTCGCCACCCCGGCCAGCAGCATGCGCGCCACCGCGACCTCCGGCGAGATGCGCGAAGCCAAGCAATCCGTGACCGGCTGATCCAAGCTCACGCCGCGTCCGCTTGGGTGTCGGTCCCCGGAAGCGTCAGCCAGCCGAGCCGTGCCAGCCTGGCGCCTTCCCCGGCCAGGAAACGGTCGCCGATGTCGCCGCGCCAGCGCAGGTCGGGGATGACCACGTTGCGCGCCCGCGCCGCCGCCGCCGCCTGCGCCCCCTGGACCGTAGGCCCGGTGCCGGTCACGACCATGGCGTAGCCGGTGCGGCGCCGGGCGAACAACTGGCCGCCTTCCCGCCGCATGTCGGAGAAGTGGTAGTGCGGCAGCTCCGCGCCGTCTGGCGGCTGGTGGAAGAAGATCGGCGGGTCCGCCGCGGGATCGGCGCCGGGCTGCTCCTCGGGGAAGCCCGGCACGGTCAGCACGATGCCGACGGACCAGCCCGGCACCGTCGCGAACCCCCCGGCGCCGCCGCGCATCATGCGGCGGAGCAGGTCGCCCCAGCCGTCCCGCTGCAACGGCGCCAGCACGGCGAAGCCGGGGTTGCCGAAGCGGCAGGTGAACTCCAGCGGCCACAGCCCGGCCTCGTTGGCGATCATGTTGAGGTTGACGTAGCCGACATGCCCGGCGGCGGCGAGCAGCGGCGCGATCCGGTTCAGCGTCGCGTCGAACAGCGCATCGGCTCCCTCGTAGGACAGCAGGGTGCCCATCTCCCCGGTCATCTCGCCCAGCTCGCCGGGAAAGAACCGCTTGTGCTCGAAGTCGATGCAGGCGGGGCGGAGGAACGCCCGGCCGTCGAAATACGCGCCGACGCCGACCTCAACCCCCTCCAGCCGCGGCATCAGCAGCACGCGGCCCGGCGGCGTGCGGGACAACTGGAACAGCACGTCGGCCCCTTCCCGATGGTCGCCCACGAAGGTTGCCCGCGCGTTGTTGTCGTGCTTGAGCACCGTGCGCCCGGGATGCCGCGCGAGCCAGGCCGCGGCCTCCGCCGGACTGTCAAACGGGTGACTTGGGGCGATCTGCAAGCCCGCGTCCCGCAGCGTGGCCTGGCCGAAGGCGCGGTCGTACTCCAGCCGATCTCCCAGCGCGCTGCCGCCGATCACTTGAAAGCCGGCCGCCCGCAGCGCATCCTGCTCGGCGCCGCGCCCGACTTTCTCGAACAGCACGAGACCGTCGCGGCCAACCCAGTCCAGCTCCGCCCGCCAATCCGCCACCGGGTCGAGCAGGCCCGCGAAGCAGCCGGCATAGGACGGGTCCCCGGCATGGACGCGCACCTCATGCCCTTCGCGCAACAGGCTGAGATACAGATCCCCCAGGTCGATCCGTGATCCGATGCCGAGAACCCGCAACCCTGCCTCCGTGCCACCCTATCCCATGCCGTACCGCACAACCCCCGGTGTCACAAGATGGGGTGTCACAAGATGGGGCGTCGCAAGGCGGGGCCGCCCTCCGCGCCAGGACTACTCCCAATCCGCCTCAAGCGCCGCGATGTCGGCGTCGCTGAAACCGAAGTGGTGGGCGATCTCGTGGATCAGTACGTTGCGGACGAGGCGGAACAGGTCTTCCCCGGTCTCGATCCATTCCAGCAGGATCGGCTCGCGATATAGCACCACCAGGTCCGGCGCCTGCGGCGTGCCGCCCGCATTCTTCTGCCCAAGCGGCACGCCGCGGTACAGGCCAGTCAGCTCCCAGGCGTTCTCGATGCCCAGCTCGCCCAGGGTCTCGTCGTCCGCGACCTCCTCCACCAGGATCGACACGCCGCGCACCTGGCGGCGCAGCACGTCGGGCATCGCCGCGAGCGCGCGGTCGGCCAGATCGGCGATGTCCTCGGGCGCGGGAGGCAGGGTATAGACGGGCATACGCTTATCCGCCCCATTCCGCGCCGGAGGTCAACCGAAATGCCGCATCCCGCCGAGATCGAGCTGTTGCCGCCGGGCGAGCGCGACCGGCTGGCGGAAATCCTGCCCGGTTGGCGCCTGTTGCCGGACCGGGACGCCATTGCCCGGGATTTCAAGTTCAAGGATTTCAGCGCCGCCTGGGGCTTCATGGCGCGGGTGGCGTTGCTGGCGGAACGGCACGACCACCATCCCGAATGGTCGAACGTTTACAACCGGGTTTCCATCATCCTCACCACGCACGACGCTGGCGGGTTGTCGGACCGGGACATCATACTGGCCCGGGCCGTTGACGCCGTTTTGCCCGGATAACAGCGCGACATGGACCTCGACGTCGCGACCCTCCCCGAGCGGTCCCTGGCGATCCGGCGCGCCGCGTCCCGGCTGTGCTTCCAGCTCGGCTGGTCGCCGCTGCACGAGATGCCGCTGCCGAACCATCGCCGGGCGGACATCATGGCGTTGCGCCCCGATGGCGGCTTCGCCTGCATCGAGGTGAAGTCCGGAGCGCGCGACTTCCTGTCCGACAACAAATGGCCGGAGTACCGGGCCTATTCGGATTGCCTGTTTTTCGCGGTGGACCCGGACTTCCCGCTGGCGCTGCTGCCTCCCGACACCGGATGGATCGTCGCCTGCGACGGGAGCGCGGAGGTCCTGCGCGAGCCGCCGGTCCACGCTTTGTCCCCGGCCCGCCGCCGCGCCCTGCTGCACCGCTTCGCCACCCTGGCGGCCCAGCGCCTGGCCTCCTTGCAGGACCCCGACGGACAGAACAGCCTGCGGGTGGCGCTGCGTGCCGAGTAGGCCGCGGCCGCCCTACCCGGCGCTCCGCACCGCCGTCATCCGCTGCACCGTGGCCGTCGTGGAAAAGCCCGGCAGGAGTTCGGCCAGCCAGACCCGGCCGCCCCAGCCCTGCACCAGGTCGGCGCCGACCACAGTCTCCAGGGTGTAGTCGGCGCCCTTGATCAGCAGGTCCGGCCGGAGTGCCGCCAAGGTCTCGACCGGCGTGTCCTCATCGTAAACGCACACCAAATCCACGGCGGACAGGCTGGCCAGCACCGCCGCGCGGGCGGCTTCCGGCTGCACCGGGCGGCTGCTGCCCTTCAAGCGCCGGACGCTGGCGTCCGAGTTCAGCCCGACCACCAGGCGGTCGCATTGGCTGCGCGCCTGCTCCAGCAGGTGCACGTGGCCGGGGTGCAGCAGGTCGAAGCAGCCGTTGGTGAAGCCGGTCCGCCAACCCCGGCGGCGCCAGCGCTCCACCTGCTCGGCCGCGGCCTCCAGCGTCACCACCTTGCGCAGCGCGCCGCCTTGGGGACTGAGGGCCGAAAGCAGGTCCCCTTCCCGCGCCACGGCGGTGCCGACCTTGCCGACGACGATCCCGGCCGCGATGTTCGCCAGGCGTGCCGCCAGCGGCAGCGCCAGCCCGGCCGCCATCGCCGCCGCGAGCGTCGCGACCACCGTGTCGCCGGCGCCGGACACGTCGAACACCTCCGGCGCTTCCGCCGGGAAGTGATGGATGCCGTCGGCGTCCAGCAGGGTCATGCCGTCCTCCGCCCGCGTCACCAGCACGGCGCCGAAGCCGTGCGCCTCGCGCAGCGCCGTGGCGGCGGCGACGATGGCGGCCTCGTCCTCGACCGGCAGCCCCGTCGCCTCCGCCAGTTCCCGCCGGTTGGGCGTCACCACGTCCGCGCCGGCGTAGCGGGCGTAATCCAGCCCTTTGGGGTCCACCACGACCCGGCGCCCGCCGGCCTTTGCGGCGGTGATCAACTGCGCCGGGATGTTCCCGGACAGCACGCCCTTGTTGTAATCGGACAGGATGGCGACCGAGGTGGCCGCCAGCGTGTCGTGCGCGACGCGCATCATGCGCTCGGCGAGCTTCGGGTTGACCGGCCCGGTTTCTTCCCGGTCGGACCGCAGCAACTGCTGGCCCTGGCTGACGTAGCGCGTCTTGACCGTGGTGGCGCGCCCACCCTGCACCAGCAGCCACGGCTCCACGCCGGGCTGGCCGCCGACCAGGCCCGTGAGGTCCGACCCGGCCTGGTCGTCCCCGACCACCGACACGAAGGCCACCGCCGCCCCGAGCGCCGTCAGGTTGCGCACCACGTTGCCGGCCCCGCCCGGCATGGCCACCTCGCGCTCCACCGTCAGGATCGGGATCGGCGCTTCCGGGCTGATCCGCTCCACCGTCCCATAAACGTAGCGGTCGAGCATCACGTCGCCGATCACCATGACGCTGGTGCGGGCCAGGCGGCGGACGGCGTCGGCGAGGCCGTCCCCGTCGAGCGCTACCGGCTCTCCGGGGGAGTCCTGGGCTGGGTCGCCGCCGGGCTGGCGGGGCTGGGATGTGTCGTCCATCGTCATGGGCTACCGCCCCCCTGCGCGGGTGGCAAGTCGCGCGTCGCCGTCACGGAAGCGTTTCATTGAGGCGCTTCGCGTTCGCCGGGCAGCCCCGCCTGCAGGAAACGCACGTCGTCGCCGTCCAGCACGGCGCAGGTCATCGGCCCGCCGCGCCCCGCGCCCGTGTCGATGCCGATGCGGTTGGCGCGCAGCGTCGGCTCCGGCTGCGGCGTGTGGCCGTGCACGACCACAAGGTCGGGCGCGTCGGGCAGCAGGGGGCCGCGCCGGTCAAGAAACGGCTCGCGTATCCAAAGCAGGTCGGACCATAGCTGGCGGGTCAGCGGCACGCCGGGCCGCACCCCGGCGTGGACGAACACGTAGCCGTCGCGCTGATACCAGGCGGCCAGCCCGCGGAGGAACAGGACATGTGCCCGCGGCACCTGCGCCGGCCACTCTGCGAGCGGGACGCCCGGGCGCATGCCCCAGCTTGCCAAGGTCTCGGCGCCCCCGTTGTCGAGCCAGTTGTCGGCTTCGCGCTGGTCCTGCAGGGCCAAGGCTGACAGGAACATCCATTCGTGGTTGCCCATCAGGTTTACCACCGGCACGCCGGGCACCGGCGGCCCGGCTGACAGCCGCGCCAGCACGCCGGCCGAATCCGGGCCGCGGTCGATGAGGTCCCCCATGTGGATCAGCAACGGCCGTTCCACCGGGCGCTCGCCCAGATCCCTGGCGATCGCCTCGTGCAGCGCCTGGAGCTGCGGCAAATGCCCATGCACGTCGCCGATGGCATAAACCCGGCGCCCCGGCGCCAACCGGGGCACGTCCGGCGCCCGCTGGCCCATGCCGAAGGTGGAGGCGAGGTTCGCTAACCTGCTGGTAATCATCATGCGGCATCTTACCCCCACCAAGCGGGGACCACGACACTGAAATATCACAGCGCCATCGCCAGCCTCCGTGGAAACACGGCCGCGGCAGCCCACCACATCGGACGCCACCTGCTGGACGCCGTGGAGCGTGCCCTGCGCGCGCCGCACCGCCGGATGGCGCTCGTGCTGCACCTGTCGCGGATGGCCCCGCCGGCACCGCGCCCGCACCACCGGCGCATCGCCCGCGCCGTGATGGACGACGCGGCGCTGCGGCAGGCGGGCCAGGTCTTCGCGCTGCACAACGACGACCTGCTGCTGCTGTTCCGCGCCGGCGACGGGGACTGCCCGCTCGCGGCCACGCTGGCGCGGCTGTTCCAGGCGGACGTGCCGGACCCCGCCGGGCTGACCACGCTTTGGTCGCTGGAGCGGGACGGCGCGGCCCTGCTGCGCTACGCCCAGGCCCGCGTGCTGGACGCCCTGCCCGACTCTGCCTCCGCCGAGCTGAAGGGCAGCGCCCAGACGATTGACGCCCTTGAGTCCGTGGTCGAGCACAGCCGCATCACCGACCTGACGCGGCGGCAGACCGCCGTGCTGCTCGTGCCGGGACGGGAGGCCCGCCTGCAGCCCTTGTTCCGGGAGATCAGCTTCTCCGTTTCCGTGCTGGAAGCCCGGATCGCCGCGACGGGGCAGGCGCACGCGGACCCGTTCCTGTTCCGCCACCTGGCCAGCCGGCTGGATGCCCGGATGCTGGACGTGCTCCGGCGGGACTTGCAGGCGAACGGCCCGCTGACGGCCGGGGCGCGGGGCGTAGGGCCGATGCTGCACCTCAACCTGACGCTGGCCGGCATCCTGTCCGACCCGTTCGCGCAGTTCGCCGCGGCCTGCCGGGCCATCGGCGCCCAGGTCGCCGTGGAGATCCCGCTGGTCGAGGCCTGCGCGGACCCGGAAGCGTTCATGGCGGCCCGCATCCGCCTCCGGTTCGCCGGGCTGTCGCTCGTGCTGGACGGCGTGTCGCACCAGGCGTTGAGGCTGACCAGGCCGGCGGCGCTGGAACCGGACCTCGTTAAGCTCGACTGGTCCCCACGGCTGCCGGAGGCCGGGGCTGCGGTCGCGCAGGCGGTCGCGGCAATGGGCGAAGACCGGATCGTGCTGGACCGGGCTGAAACGGAGGATGCCTTGAGCTGGGGCTTGGCGCACGGCATCCGCCGGTTCCAGGGGCGCTGGGTGGACACGATGC
>CAXTUO010000018.1:10590-15042 GCA_964247175.1 uncultured Acetobacteraceae bacterium
TGGGGCTTGGCGCACGGCATCCGCCGGTTCCAGGGGCGCTGGGTGGACACGATGCTGGCCGCGAGCCGCATGGGCGCCTGCGACTCGGGCCGGCACTGCACGCTGCGGCAATGCATGGAGCGTGCGTCCGCCACCGGGCCAGCCGGGCGGGCGGGCTGCGGCAGCCCGGCTCTGCTCGACGCCGCCGCCCCTCTCGCGGCCCGATCCAAGGCCATGGCATGAGCAGCGGGGGGACAGCCTGTCCAGATATGGTCCCGGGATCACCGCCGGACGCGCCGGCAGCCGCGCGGGACGTGCAGGCGCCAGCGACGCCGCCGGGCGGCTTCCCCGGCCTTGCGGCGCTGCAGGGCCTGGTGCGCGATTGCGCGGCGTCCGGCGTGGAACGGTGCGTCCTGCTGCTGCGCATCGACCTGCTGCCGCAGCGTTTGGCACGGCCGCACCACCTGCGGCTGATGCGGGACGCGCTTGATCCGCTGCTTTCCGCCGAACGCGCTCGCCTGCATGACCTGCCGACGGGACGGCTGGCCGTGAGCTGGCGCGGCCCGGCGCCGGCCTTGCTCCAGCAATCCCTGGACGCCATGGAACACCTGCTCGGGGCCGGGTTCCGCATTGGCCCCGCGACGGCGCAAAGCCTCGTCCGCGTGTTCGACCTGCCGCGCGAGGGCGCGGAGCTTCTGGCCGCCGCCGGCCGCGAGGATGACGCCGACACCGCGACGTCGCGCCGGCAGGCCATTCCCGTCGCCCTGCCCCGTCTGCCACTGGACGCCGCCGCCCTGGCCGCGATGGAGCGGCAACTGGCCGGCGCCGACATGACCCGGTTTGCCCGGCGCAAACCCGTCCACCGGCTGGACGGCGGCCAGGTGCGCCTCGCCTGGGAACGGCGCACCCTGTCCATCACGGAACTGGCCGAGACCCTGGCGCCGGGCCGCAATGTCCAGGCCGATGCCTGGCTGTTCCGCCGGTTGACCCGGGTCCTCGACAGCCGGATGCTGGCTCTGCTTTCTGCGCCGTTCGAGCTGCGCGGCGCCGGGCCGTTCAGCCTCGGCCTGAACGTGGACAGCGTCCTCAGCCCCGAGTTCCTGCGCTTCGACTCCGTGCTGCCAGGCAGCTTGCGCGGGCATGTCGTGCTGGAGATGCAGCCCGCCGACGTGCTGGCCGACCCGGCCGCCTTCGCTTTTGCCCGGGGCTTTGCCCAGGCCCGCGGCTACCGCCTGCTGCTGCGGGGCGTCACGGCGACGCTGCTGCCGCTGCTGTGCCTGCCGGATATGGAGGTGGACTTCGTGCAGCTCCGCTGGACGCCGGCCCTGAAGCGGGTCGCGCCGGCCACCCTGCAGGCCGGAAGGGCCGAATGGATGCTGAGCCGGGCCGACGACCTCGACGCCGTGCAATGGGGGCGAAACCAGGGATTCGCCCTGTTCGAGGGCCGCGCCCTCGCGGTGACGGCATAGCAGCGGCCCTTGGCGAACGGCCTTGGGACGCTTAATCCCCGGCCATGCACGCCATCCAAGTCCAAGGCCTGACCAAGCGCTACGGCGACGTGACCGCGGTGGACGGCATCACGTTCGGCGTGGCGTCGGGCGGCACGCTGGGCCTCCTGGGCGGCAACGGCGCGGGCAAGACCACGACCATCGCCATGCTGCTCGGCTTGCTGATCCCGACCGCCGGCAGCATCCGCGTCCTGGGGCACGACATGGCCCGCGACCGGTTCGCGGCGCTGGCCCGGATGAACTTCTCCTCGCCCTACATCGCGCTGCCGTCCCGGCTGAGCGTCGCGGAAAACCTGCGGGTTTATGGCCACCTTTACGGCGTGCGCGGCCTGGAAGCGCGGATTCGTGAGCTTGCGGCGCAGCTCGACCTGGCCGGACTGCTGAACCGCCCGGCCGGCAACCTGTCCGCAGGGCAGAAGACCCGGGTGGCGCTGGCGAAGTCGCTGATCAACCGGCCGGACGTGCTGCTGCTGGACGAGCCGACGGCGAGCCTTGACCCCGACACCGGCGACATGGTGCGGGGCTGGCTGGAACGCTACCAACGGGAAAGCGGCTGCACGGTCCTGCTCGCGTCGCACAACATGGCGGAGGTCGAGCGGCTGTGCGACTCCGTGCTGATGCTGAAGCAAGGGCGCATCGTGGACAGCGGCTCGCCGCCGGAGCTGCTGGACCGCTACGGGCGGGACGACCTGGAGCAGGTGTTCCTCGACATCGCCCGCCGCGGCGCGTTCGCGGCGTGACGGGCGGCACCGCGCTGCGCGGCTCGCTGCGGCGCATCTGGGGCCTCACATACCGGCACCTGGCGCTGTATCGCCGGTCCTGGCCACGGCTGCTGGAGCTGATGTACTGGCCGGTCCTGCAGATGTGCATCTGGGGTTTCACGACGAGCTTCCTGGTCGGGCGTGCGGGCAATGCGGCCGCCCTGGCGGCCGGGGCGCTGCTGGGCGGCGTGCTGCTGTGGGAGGTGGCGCTGCGCAGCCAGATGGGCGTCGCGATCAGCTTCCTGGAGGAGCTCTGGTCCCGCAACCTGGGCCATGTGTTCGTCAGCCCGATCCGGCCGTGGGAGATGGTGTCGGCGCTGATCGGCATCTCCGTGCTGCGCATGCTGACCGGCGTGCTGCCGGCGATCCTGCTCGCTTTCCTGCTTTACGCGTTCAACCTGTTCGCCATGGGTCCGGTCGTGGTGCTGTTCTTCGCCAACCTGATGGTCATGGGCTGGTGGGTGGCGCTCGGCGTGGTCAGCCTGATCCTCCGGCACGGCGCCGGGGCGGAGGCGCTGGCCTGGTCGGTGCTGTTCGGCTTGACGCCGTTCTCGGCGGTGTTCTACCCGGTGTCCGTGCTGCCGGCCGCCGTGCAGCCGGTTGCCTTCGCCCTGCCGTCGTCGCACGTGTTCGAGGGCATGCGGGCGGCGCTTGGCGGCACCGTGCTTTGGGACCAGCTCGCTTGGGCCGCGGCCCTCAACATCGTCTGGATGGCCGCCGGGATCTGGCTGTTCGCAGCCCAGTTCCGCCAGGCCCGGCTGCGCGGCGCGCTCTTGAGCATAGGAGAATAATGTCCACCAACTTTTGGCTGATCCGCCACGCCATCGTGGCGGAGAACGAACGCGCCACCCTGTACGGCGTGCAGGACGTGCAGCTTTGCCCCGACAGCCTGGTGGCGCAGGTGCCGATGTACCAGGCGCTGGCCGCGCGCCTGCCCCGGCCCGCGACCTGGCTCTGCACGCCGCTGTCCCGCACGCGCCGCACGGCGGAGGCGATCTTCAAGGCGGGCTACCCGGCGCAGGACCTCGCGGTGGAACCGGACTTGATCGAGCAGGACCTGGGCGACTACCAGGGCCTGCGCCATGCCGCCCTGCCGCCGCTCCTGTCCGCGCCGGCCCATCCGTTCTGGCCGCTGGCCGCCGACGAGCAACCGCCCAACGGGGAAACCTTCGACGCCGTCCTGGTCCGCGTCGGCGCGGCGCTGGAACACTTGGCCGAGCAGTTTGACGGGCGGGACGTGGTGATCGTGAGCCATGGCGGCGCCATACGGGCCGCCGTCGCCCACGCGATGGACATCGACGCCCGCCGCTCCCTGCATCTGTCCATCCACAACCTGTCGCTCACCCGGCTGGAGCGGCTGCCCGAAGGATGGCGCGTAGCCTCCGTCAACGAGTCGCCCGGCTTCGAAAACCAAAACGGCTGAAGTGATCCCTGAACAGACCTTGGTAACGCCATAATCCCGCGCTAGGATCGTGCGTCCCAAGAAGGAAGATGTCCGATGAACCGTATCGCACTGTTGGCGGTTCTGGCCCTTGCGCCGCTGGCCGCGCACGCCCAGTCCGAGCAGCAGGAGTTGGTGGACCGCGCCACGCTTGCGGCGCAGGACATGGTGAACAACCGGGACGGCAAGGACGCGCAGTATGTGCTGAAGCGCGCCCGCGCGGCCATGATCTGCCCGCAGGTGTTCAAGATGGGCTTCCTGTTCGGCGGCCAGGGCGGGAGCTGCGTGCTGGTGGCGCGGGACGCCGCCGGGTCATGGTCGGCGCCGGCGTTCTACGGCCTCGGCGGCGGCAGCATCGGCTTCCAGGCGGGCATCCAGGACGCGGAGGTCATGCTGATGATCATGTCCGACAAGGGGCTGAGCGCCATCATGGACAACCAGTTCAAGCTGGGCGCGGATGCCAGCGCGACCTTCGTGGACCTGGGCGGCGGGATCGAGGGCGCGACCACGGCGGCGCTGCGCGCCGACATCGTGGGCTTCACCCGGGCGCGCGGGCTGTATGCCGGCGTTTCCTTGAGCGGCAGCCTGCTGGGAGCCAAGTCGGATTGGAACGCGGCCTACTACGGACGGCCGGTGGCGGCGCAGCAGATCGTGCTCGGCATGGAGGCGACCAACCCGGCGGCCGACCCGCTGCGGCAGGTGCTGATCCAGTATGGCCAGCAGGCCGAGCCGGCATCACCCCCGGCCTTGCCCCCACCCGTGC
>CAXTUO010000019.1:0-14914 GCA_964247175.1 uncultured Acetobacteraceae bacterium
CTCCACCCAGCACTTCTCGCTGGTCGTCCCGGCCCATGCCTGACCGCAGGCCGCTTCCGCTCGGCGCGTCGCCGTCGAGCGGGGCGGCCTGGTGCCGCTACTTGGCGGTATCCGCGGCAGGGGCCGCGGCGGCCGAGGCTGCCTTGGCATCCGTCGCTTGCTGCAGCAGGGCATTGAGCTGCTGCGTGGCGGCGGCCTGCTGGACGGTGGTCTGGTCCAACTGCCTGCGCGCGTCCGTCAGCCGCGCTTCCATGTCGGCTGCGTCCTGCTTCCCGCGATCAACCTGGGCCGCCAGCGTCTTGAGCTGAGTCTCGATGGCGCTGCGCTGATCGGCGAACTGGGCGATCTGCGCCTTGCTGTCGGCCATCTGCTGCTCAAGCGTGGCGCGGTCCTGCTGGGCGCGGTCGGCCTGGGCTTGCAGCGATTTCAACTGCTGCTCAGCGGCGACGCGCTGGTCGTTGAGCTGGCTCAGTTGCCCCTGGACGTCCGCAAGCTGCTTCTGCGCCGCGGCTGTGCCGGCCTGGGCGTCCTCGGCCTGGTGCTGCAAAGCCGCGAGCCGCTGTCCGGCTGCGGTGGCCTGCTGCGTGGTTTGCTCAACCTGGGCGCTGGTATCGCCCTGCCGCTTCTGCGCCGCGTCGGCCGCTGATTGGGCGGTGGCCAGCAACTGCTGCAGCGACGCCAGCCGTTGGTCCGCGTCCGTGCGCTGCGTGGACACGCGGTCGAGCTGGGCCTGGGCGTCGGCAACCTGCGCCTGCGCCTGGACGGCCGCCTGCTGGGTTTGCTGCAGCGCCGTTTCGGACTTCGTGATGTCGGCGGAGCGGGATGCGGCTTCCTGGGTGAGCTGGGCGAGCGACTGGCGCAGCTCGGCCTCCTGGGCGTGCGCCGCCTCGATCCGCTTGCCGATGTCAGCCAGTTCCTGGGTGCGGGCGGCGGCGTCACTGTCGAGCTTGGCGGACGCTTCTTTGCTCTGCGCCAGCTTGCTTTCCGCTTCCGCACTTGCGGCACGCTGGCTGGTCAGTTGCTGCGTCAGGGTGCTGAGCTGCGTTTCGGCATTTTCGCGGCTCTGCTTCGCGGCGGCGGCCGCCGCATTGGTGGCGGCGAGGTCGGCGGCCGCGGCGTCGCGGTCCTGCGTGGCCTTCTTGGCCGCTGCCGCGGTGTCGGCCGTCTGTTTCTGCAGGTCGGCCAGCGTGCCGGACGCCTTCTGCTGCTGATCGAGCTGCGCCGCGAGCTGCTGCTGTTCTGTCGTCATCTGGCCGATCTGCGCGGACGTGCTGGCGCGCAAGGCGGACTTCGACGAGACCTCGGACAGCGCGAAGATCCAGCCGATGAGGGCCAGCGCCGCCAGGATGAGCGTCACCGGTCGCTTGAGTTCGGCTTTCCAGTCGATGTCCATGGCGCTTGCTTCCCAACCGTTTGCTTATGCCTCCAACGATAAAGGTCTCGCCCTTTCAGCGAAAGGTGGGGAATGAGACAATCGCGCCTGCAGCGCGGTAAAATTTGAGACGGAACCGGCAGGCTGCAACGACGGGCGGGACGCCTGCCGCAAGATCCCCGCGCGCCCTTGGGCCAAGCGCGGGAAGGGTGATCCGCCGGGGCGGCGCGCCCAGCGCCTACGCCGTTTGAGGAAGCGAGAGGAAGGTATGGACCAGGTCGCTGGACGGCAGGATCAACGCCGCGCTCGCGGTGGACGCCGGCAGCGTCGCCTGACCAGGGGCGGAGGACGCGCCGGCGAACTGCGACGTGATGGCCGAAGCGAGCCCGCTGGGCAGCAAGGCCGCGATTTGCTGCTGGATCGCGGTGATCGTCGGCTGGGCCTGGGACGCCGCGGCGGACCCGGCTGCACCCGAACCGGACCCTGGAAGGCTGAACGCCATCGCCGGCGCCGCGCCGATCGTTGAAGGCTGCACCGGGGCGCTGCCCGTTGTGGTGGTGGACGCGCCGCCGGCGAACTGCGCGGTGATCGCCGATGCGACGCTGCTTGGCAACAGTGCCGCGATCTGCTGCTGGATCGCGGCGATCGTCGGCTGGGCCAACGACGACGCGGGCGTTGATGCGGCGCTTGAAGCCATTGAATAATCTCCTGTAAAATGCTGCCGTCGGTTGATAGATGTGCCAAGCGGCAAGGGAGGTAGAACACCTTTTGTCCGACCCAGCGTTCTCAAATGATGGGGCGGCAATCATCATGCCGTGAGCGCAGGCCGAGAAGACTTCCGGAGTTGTTGTGGTATCTTTAGAAAGCTTATGCTGCAAAAGTTCAACTTCATACCAGAGGGCTGGCCTGACTCATCCGCGGCTTTGCATGCTCAAGGGGCTGATGTGTTCGGGTGAACGTGCTGCTTGATCCAAGATCATCTTCTTTAAGCATTCACTCCGCCGAACATGTCGGGGCTACATCGAAATTTCCATAATCAGGACGGGACGCGCGCTGAAACCCCTGACCCGGTGCCAGCATTGTTGCCCTCCAACAGCTCAAAAAAAGGCGGCTGCCATGTATGACACCGGCATTTGGGACGGTTATCCCGATGATCCCCAGAAAAGCGACTGGCACTGGATCGAGGATGCGGACGGGTTGCGCCCGCTGCTTTGGCGCGGTGACGACTGGCCGGAGGAAGTGGACCGTGGCGAGTGGCAGGATGGGTTTGCAGTGCTCAGCGTCCGCGACGTGGGCCGGGGCCGTTATCATGGTCCGGTCGCCATGCCGCCCCGCTTGGCGGCCTTGTTCCGTATGCGAGTCCTGACGGGCGCCCTGTGATTCGAGCAGGGCAGGCATCCCGGCCTGCAATCGCTGGGACGGCTCGTTGTCACAGGCTTTCTACGCAATGGCAAATTTGAGTATCCAAGCGCTGTTTTGTAGAAAAAATGGACATTTCGTTATTGGAATGGTAGGTTCGAGTCAATAATAAGTTAAGTCAGGGTGCATCCAAGCGATCTCTTCGTCCGTAGTTTAACGGCAGCCTCACGTTATGCTTCTTATATTTCGAGTTGGAAGCAAACACGTTAACTGTATTGGCAGTGGCATCCAGCCACGTGCCAGGTTAATCACGCCGGAGAGCAAGTATGACTTTTTCGTCACCCCTCGCCATTCTTCCCGAAGACCGTCGCTGGAGCGTCGCTCTCCCGCCCGCCAACCCCCGCCTTGCCATGCACGATCGGCTGCCGCGCAGCTTTCAGCCGTTCCTGACCTGGCTCACGGCGCAGCCCGCCCCGGATGAAGCGCCGCAGGAACGCTCGCCGCTGCGTTTCGTCGCCGTCGCCCTGCTGCAAACGCTGCTCGGCGCCGTGCTGAGCGTGGTGGCGCTCCAGTTCTGCCCGCCCTTGGCGGCGTTCGGCATGGCGCTCACGACCGCAGGCCTCGGCCTGTTCCAGGTGGTGGTGTTCCACCATTGCTCACATGGCACCGTGTTCAAGAACCGCGACACCAACATCCACGTCGGTCGGCTCGTGTCCGCCATCCTGCTGTTCAAGCACTTCGACCATTACAAGCACGAGCATATGTTGCATCACAGCAACAACAAGCTGCTGACCGAGGAGGACGAGTTCGCCGACTTCGTATTCAACACCTGCCGTCTTGAGGCCGGGGTGGATCTGGCCGTGCTGCGTCGCCGGGTGTTGCTGAACCTGCTGTCGCCCGTGTTCCATGCGCGGTTCGCGTTCCGCCGGGTCCGGGCGGCCTGGGGCTCGCATGACGCCCAGCACAACGTTTCCGGCATCGCCGTCTGGGCGGCGATGGCGCTGCTGGCCATGGCGACGGGGCATTGGCTGGCCTTCCTGCTGGCCTGGGTCCTGCCCGTCACCGTGCTGCTGCAGGCCGCGACGGTTGGCCGCATCCTGTGCGAGCACAGCTTTCCCGAGGCGGAACTGATCGCGGCCCGAGGGCGCGACCTCACCGCCCATGCCACGGGCGGCGTGTTCCCGGGCGCCATGCCTCCGGCGGCGCCGGCGAACTCGCCCCGGGGCGCGCTGGCTTGGGCCGGCTGGTGGCTGAACATGCTGGCCGTGCAAGTCTTCGTGCGGCTGGTCGTGCTGGTCGGCGATGCGCCCTGCCATGACTACCACCACCGCAAGCCGGCGAGCCGTCGCTGGACGGACTACATCCACGCCCGGCACAACGACGCGGAGGCCGGGTCCAAGGTCTTCAAGGCCGATTATAAGGAGACGTGGGGCCTGTTCCGCGCCGTGGACGCCACCCTGGCGAGCCTGTCGCGCTTGCCGCCCGGCACGCCGCTTTAGCGTGCCGCGCCTTGGCCGCCCGCCTTTGCTGTCCGGCAGCGAAGGCGGGGCCGGTCCGGCAGCTCCCGAAGCGCCTGGACGGCGCCTGCCGCCTTCAGGCGAACCCGGCGTCGTCCCGCGTCATGTGCACAGGCAGGATGATGCGGGCCTGGCTGCCGCCGCTGAGCCGGGTTTCCGTCAGCAGGACGCCGTCATGGGCCTCGACGATCCGGCGCGCGAGGGCGACGCGGTCGGCGTTCGGCTCCAAGCGCGGCCGTCCCGCTTGCCCCAGGTCTTCGGACGCAGGCTCGGCCGAGGGCGGCGCGCCTTCGACGGAGCAGCCCACGAGGATCTCCACCGCGCCGTCGCCGCGCCGCCCCACGGAAAGCTTCACCGCCGAGCCCGGCAGCGCGCGGGCCAGCGATGCGCTCACGAGCGCCTGGATCGCCCGGTGCATGCTGTCCCGATCGACGCAGACCGACACGTTGCGCTTGGGCAAGCTCACGCTCAGCTCCACGCCGCCCTTGACGCTGTTCGGGTAGCAGGCGCGCAAGACCCGGCGCATCGCGTCGCCGAGGTCGATCCATTGCACGTCGAGGTGGAGGAACTGGTCCCGGGTCGTCGCGAGGTCCAGGGCGTCGTTGGCAAGGGCGGCCAGCTCCTGCGAGCTTTCGGCAAGCTGCTGCGTCACCGCGGCGATCTGCTCCGCCCCGGCGGCCAGCGCCGGCTGGGACGCCATGGCCTCCACCAGTTGCACGATGCGCTCGACGGTGGGGCGCAGCCGGTGCGACATGGCTTCGAGGAACCGCGCCTGGACGACGTTCGCCTCCTCGGCGGACTGCTTGGCCTGGCGCAGCTGCGCTTCGGCGTGCTTGCGGTAGAGCACGTCGAGATAAACGAACAGCGCCGTTTCGATCAGCTCCTGGTCGCCCGACTCGAACGGGCGGCTCACGTTCCCTTCGGAGCGGTTGCCGATCACGAGGGCATGGCCGCTGGAGCGGTCGTAGGCCCAAAGAATGAACGGCAGCCGCAGCACGTCGAGCAGCCCCTCGGGCGGCCGGTCGAGCCGGAGCGAGCTGGTGAAGAAGAAGCTGGGCGGGTTCGGGATCATGACGACCTCGTCCGCCTCGACGCTGGTGCCGCCGATGGCGTGGGCCACCAGGAAACGGCCGCTGCCGGGCGGCTCCTCCCGCAGCAGGGCGGCGCGGTCGCACAGGGCGGCCTCGACGATGACCTGCAGCAGGGCGCCCCCCACGTCGTGCATCGCCTGGGTCGGCTCGGCGAAGCGGTACGCCTCGCGCACCAGCCGGGCCACCGTGCGGCTGCGGCGGGCTTCCAGGAACGCTTGGCTCTGCTCCTCCTGCAGGCGAAGCAGCCGGGCGCCGAGGTCGTTGCACTCGTTGCGGTAGTACTGCAGCTCGCGCTCATGCGGATTGCCGATGCCGACGCGGTTGTTCATCACGCTTCCTGGGTCAGCAAGGTGAGTACTCCCGTCCAGTCGAGCGGACGGCTATAGCTGCCGAACGGCGCGATCTCGACACCCGAGTAGAAGCCGAGCAGCGGGAAGGAAGCGCGAAGGTCCTGCATCATCAATGCGGCTTCCTCCAAGGGCGCGCCGCTGCGGGCGCTGGCCCGGCCGGCGCAATCGATGTAAAGGCCCAGGAAGGGCCGGCTGGCCAGGTTCCGCGTGCGGGCCGCCGCGGTTCCCTGGCGGACCGAGTCGAGCATCAGCGCATTGTCGCGCGCCATGATCTGCACCCGGGTGCCCCGGCGGAAGTCCGGCTCGAACAAGGTGATGGAGCCAGCCGAGCGGTTCGCGCCCAGGATCAGGCGGTTGACGTAGGCGCTTTCGTCATACGGCGCGAAGGGGTCGCCGTGCTTCTCGCCCAGGGTCGCGACGAGCGACAGGTCGCTGCCGTCGGTGCTGCCCAGGCGCAGCCCCAGCATCCGCTCGATGACCGCGAGCGCAGGCTGCCCGTCCAGCTCATGCACCACGGCGCCGTCGATGCGGGTGATCTCCATGAAGCTGCTGACCGGGCGGCAGCCGTGCATCACGACCGTTTCGGCCTTGATCGCGGGCGGGAACACCAGGGCGACCGCCGAGTGCTTGCTCACGCCCTCCCCGTCGAACACCCAGCCGTCGGACAGGTTCATGTCGGTGAGCAGGCCGCCGCCGATCAGGTTGACCCGCTTGCCGCCCAGGCCAGCCTGGAACCCGTCAACCAGCGCACTCGCATGGTGCAGCCGGAGCGGGACGGCCGAAGCGACGCTGTCGAAGAACAGCAGGACCACCGCGTCGTCTGCCGCCTGGCTGGCCACCGCGCGCGCCAGCGCCTCGCCCGCCTCCGCCTCGCCGGCCAGCAGGCCGTGCGTGACGTGGAGCCGGGGCGCGAGGCTCGCGGCGGTGAACGCGATGATGCCCACCTCCATGCCGCTGTAGCCAAGCTCGCCGCCGCCCATCGCCCCGGCTGCCGAGCCGCCCACCACGGGCACGGCGCCATAGGCTTCCTGGAGCGCCGCGAGCGCCGCCGCCGGTTCGTGCTTGCCGCCGCAGAACACCAGCAGGAGGACGGGTGCAATGGCCCCAAGCAGCGTGCAGCAACGCGCGACAACTGTTGCGGTATCATAATGAAGCGCATAGGCAACGTGGACCGATTTGCTTGACGGGTCGCTCAAATCCGTAACAGGGCTCGTTCGCATTGCAGAGCAATAGCACATGGCCAAAGGCATTTGACAGAAGTGTTATAACGATCCTGGTTTCGATGCTTTATTCAGCCTTCCCGCTCACAAACTATATCAATATTGAGCCATGCTCGCAAGTGGAAATCAGTTTTTGGACGATCCCCGTCGGCTGGATGGCGGCCTGCGGGTCCGAGTCGGCTGGCCATGCGCCGAACCCCGAAGGACCGCCGCCACGCAACGCGCCGATTCCGTGCAGGCCGCCAGCGTCAGTCCAGCGCATGGAGGAACGAGATCAGGGCGGCGTTCACTTCGTCGGGCCGCTCCTGCTGGATCCAGTGGCCGGCCCCCTCGACCATCATGGTGCGGCGCAGGCCCGGCACGGTCTGCGGCAGCGCCTCCAGCCCTTTCTGGCCGATGGCGCTCGCGATCACCGGGTCGCTCCGTCCTGCGATGAACAGCGCCGGCTGCTGGATAAGCGCACCCTGCCAGGGCGCCAGAAGTTCCCAGTTACGGTCGATGTTGCGGTAGTAGTTCAGCCCGCCGCGGAAGCCGGTGCGCCGGTAGGCGTCCGCCATCACGGCGAGATCGCCCTCCGGCAGCCAGTCCGGCCGAGAAACCGGCTCCGGCATGAGGTCGAGGAAGCCACCTCCCTCCGGCAGCGTCAGGACCTGATTTGGGTCACGCGGCCGGCCCGAGCCGATGCCGCCCAGGATGCGACGCAGGCTGGCGGCAGGATCGCGCTCGAACTCGGCCTCGGCGATGCCGGGCGGCTGGAAGTACAGCCAGTAGAAGTTGTGCTGGCCCGCCGCGCGCAGCGCCGCCAAGGGCGCCACCGGGCCGCGCGGCCGGTAAGGCACGCTCATCGCGGCGACCGCGCGGAACAGGTCGGGCCGCAGCAGGGCGCAGTTCCAGGCGACATTGGCACCCCAGTCATGGCCCACCACCACGGCCTCCCGCTCGCCCAGCGCCGCCACCAACCCGACCATGTCGCCGACCAGGTGCAGCAAGGAGTAGGCCTCCACCGCTTCCGGCGCGTCGCTGCCGCCGAAGCCGCGCATGTCGGGCGCCACGGCGTGAAAGCCAGCTGCGGCGAGCGCCGGAAGCTGGCGGCGCCAGGAATGGGCAATCTCGGGCCAGCCATGGCAAAGCAGCACGAGCGGTCCCGTGCCCTGCTCCGTCACCCGCAGCCGGATGCCGTTGGCCTCGACGTCGCGTTGCGTCGCTTCTGTCATCGCGTCCTCCGTCCACACCGGGCGCTGGTGCAACATGCTCCCCAACCAAGGAGGGTGTTGCAAGGCCAGCTTACCCGGCCGCGAGCCGGTCCGCATCCGCCAGGTCGGCCGGCGTGTTCACGTTGAAGAACGGGTCCACGCGCCCGACCGGCCACTCGACGACGGCGGGGCCGTGGCGCCCGGCATAGGCTCCCACCTTGCGCACGCCCTCCTCCACCAACGCCCGGCGCAGGTCGTGGCGCAGCGCCACGGGCCAGAGCGCCGCCACCGGATGCGTGCGCCCGCCCGACGCGGCGCAGGCCAGCGCCGCCCCGCCCAGGCCGTCATGCAGCCGGGCCACCAGGTCTTCCGGCAGAAACGGCGCGTCGCCCGGCGCGGTCACGGCCCAGCGCACGCCCGGCAACCATTGCGCCGCCCAGTCCAGCCCGGCCAGCACGCCCGCCAGCGGCCCCGGCCGGTCCGGCACGTCGTCGCCCACCACCGGCAGGCCGAAGCCTTCGAAGCGGGCCGGGTCCCCATTGGCGTTCAGGATCAATTGCGTGACCTGCGGCAGGAGGCGGGCGACCAGCCGGGCCAGCACCGCCTCGCCCCCCACGATGCGGAGCGCCTTGTCCCCGCCGCCCATGCGCCGCGCCAGGCCGCCGGCCAGGATCACGCCGAGCGTCGGCTCAGTTGTGGGCAAGCGCGAAACCCCGTGTCGCCCGTATTGACGCCGGTTGGGAGCAGCGTGGAGGCGGGGTCATGTCGAGATGGCGCGCCCGGAAAGACTCGAACTTCCAACCCCCAGATTCGTAGTCTGGTGCTCTATCCAATTGAGCTACGGGCGCCTCAGAGCCCCGCGATGTAGCCCAGGGGTCGGGAGGCCGCAAGGGGCTTCGTCGCCGCGGGCCGCCCGTTCTACCCGGGGCTGCCCTGCTTGGCGAGCGGCGGCACGAACAGCGGCGCGGTGTCCCAGGGGAACAGGATCCAGGTTTCCTGCGGCACCTCGACCACCCAGGTGTCGGCCAGGCGCTGGCCGGCGGGCTTTGCGTACAGGCAGGCGAAATGCGCCTGCGGCAGCAGGTCCCGCACCACTTGCGCGGTGACGCCGCTGTCCACGAGGTCATCGACGATCAGGAACCCGGCGCCGTCCCCGGCGGCAGCGGGGTGCTTCAGGACGTGCGGCTTGGCCCGCTCCTCTTCGTCGTAGGTCGCGACCGACACGCTCTCGATCAGCCGCAATTCCAGCTCGCGCGCCACGATGGCCGCCGGGATCAGCCCGCCGCGCGACACCGCGACGATGCCGCGGAACGGGGCGTGCGGCATCAGCTTCGTCACCAGCGTCCGCGCGTCGCGGTGCAGTTGGTCCCAGGTGACGGTCGCGTAGCTGCGGGCCATCAGAACAGCCGCCCGCCGGCCGGAACCGCCTGGTCCGGGCGCACCAGCACCACCGCCCCCTCCGCGTCGGGCATGCCGAGCGTCAGCACCTCGCTGCGGAACTTGCCGATCTGCCGGGGCGCGAAGTTGACCACGGCGCAGACTTGGCGCCCGACCAGCGTGTCCGGCGCGTAGTGCTCGGTGATCTGCGCCGAGGATTGCCGCACGCCCAGCTCCGCGCCGAAGTCGATCCACAGCTTGATCGCGGGCTTGCGCGCTTCCGGGTAGGACTGCGCATCGACCACGGTGCCGACCCGGATGTCGATTCGGTGGAAGTCGTCGAGGGTCGCGGGATTGCTCATGGCCGCATCATGCCGGGATCGGGCCGCGATTGCCAAGCCGGGCGCCCCATGCCAGCCTTCCGTACCATCCCGGCTTCCAGGAATTTGCAATGATCCTGCCCGCCCCGCGCGACTTCCATCTGGCCGGGCGCAGCCCCGTTTACGCCACGCACGGCATGGCGGCGACCTCCATGCCGGCGGCGACGCTGACCGCGCTCGACGTGCTGCGCGCGGGCGGCAACGCCCTGGACGCCGCCGTGACGGCCGCCGCCGTGCTGGGGGTGATCGAGCCGCAGTCCACCGGGATCGGCGGCGACTGCTTCTGCCTGTATGCGCCGGCCGGGGAGGGCCGGGTGGTGGCGCTCAACGGCTCCGGCCGCGCGCCCGCGGCGGCGGCCATCGACTGGTTCCAAGGGCAGGGCATCACGGCGCTGGAGAACACGTCGGCCCACGCCGTCACCGTGCCCGGCGCCGTGTCCGCGTGGGAGCTGCTGCTGAAGGCGCATGGCACCAAGGGGCTGGACGAGCTGCTGCAGCCGGCGATCCGCTTCGCGGAGGAGGGCTGGCCCGTGCATCACCGGGTCGCCTCCGACTGGCGCGGGGTGGAGGACAAGCTCCGCCGCACCGGCGCCGACGCCTTCCTGCCCGGTGGTGCTGCGCCGCGGGAGGGTGACCGGTTCATGCAGCGCCCGCTGGCCGAAACGCTGCGCGGCATCGCCCGGCACGGCGCCCGCGCCTTTTACGAGGGCGCCGCTGCCGTCGACATGGTGGCGGCGCTCCGCGCCCGTGGCGGATTGCATACCGAGGACGACTTCGCCGCCGGGCGCACAGGCGCCGAGTTCGTCGAGCCGATCCACGCGGCCTGGCGCGGCATGGAGGTGTGGCAATGCCCGCCCAACGGCTCCGGCCTGCTGGTGCTGATGCTGCTCGGCATCCTGGAAGGCTTCGACCCGGCGCCTGACGGCCCGCTCGGCGTCGAACGCCTGCACCGTCACCTGGAAGCCGCCCGCCTGGTTTATCGCGACCGCGACGCCTTCCTGGCGGACCCGGCGCAGGCCGAGGTGCCCGTCGCCCGCCTCCTCAGCCCCGACTACCTCGCCGCCCTGCGCCGCCTGATCGACCCGGCGCGCGCCATGCCGGTCCTGCCGGCGCCGGGCGAGGCCATGCTGCCCGCGCACCGCGACACGGTGTACCTGTGCACCGTGGACCGCGACGGCAACGCGTGCAGCTTCATCAACTCGCTGTTCCAGAGCTTCGGCTCCGGCATCCTGGCGCCAGGTTCAGGAGTGATGCTGCACAACCGCGGCCTGGGCTTCCGGATCGAGCGCGGCCACCCGAACTGCATCGCGCCGAACAAGCGGCCCATGCACACCATCATCCCCGGCATGGTCATGCAGGACGGGCGCGCGACCATGCCCTTCGGCGTGATGGGCGGGCACTTCCAGCCGATGGGCCAGAGCCTGTTCCTGTCCAACATGTTCGACTACGGCCTCGACATCCAGCAGGCGCTCGACCTGCCCCGGCTGTTTTCGTATGGGGGCAAGGTCGAGATCGAGCGCGGCATCCCCGCCGCCGCAGCGGAGCGGTTGGCGCGGATGGGCCATGCGGTGATGACGCCCGAGCGCCCGCATGGCGGCGGCCAGGCGATCTGGATCGACCACGCCCGCGGCTGCATGGTCGGCGGGTCCGACCCGCGCAAGGACGGGATGGTGCTGGGGTACTAGGGGCGGCCTGCCGCTACCGGGCGTGGGTCCGCCGCCGGGTCCTGGCGGATCGGCTGGCGTGGGGCGTCCGGCAGCAGGGGCCGCAGGAGCTGCTCGCCCAGCGTCGCGCCGACCGGGGTGTCGGTGCCGTACCGCTCGGGCCATTGCCGGGCCGGTAGGTGGAAGGTTCCGAAGACGCGGTCGAGCCAGGGCAGCATCGCCGCATAGTTCTTGTTGATGTGGCCGTCCAAGGTGTGGTGCCAGTGGTGGAACGCCGGTGTGGCGACCACCCACTCCAGCCAGCCGAACCGCCAGCGCAGGTTGGCGTGGATGAAGAACCCCCATGCGGTGCCGGCGACGACGGCCAGGGCGGGCAGGGCGGTCCCGCTGGCGCCTACGGGTCCGGCGAGGCCCACCATGTAGAGCGGCACAAGGCCGCACAGGCGGGTGAACACCAGGTCGATGGGATGGGCGCGGGTGTTGACCAGCCAGTCGATGTGCTCGGCGCTGTGATGAACGGCGTGGAACCGCCACAGCAGCGGGACCTCATGGCTCAGCCGGTGGCCCCAGTAAAAGCCGGTCTCGCCGATCACGAAGGTCGCCGCAATCCGAAGCCAAAGCGGCGCCGTGGCCACGGCCGCATGAAGCTCTGCCGGCACGACGCGATAGGCCGCCCAGGCGACGACGGCCAGCGGCGCGCCCAGCAGGACGCTGGGTAGCAGGCTTGACAGGAAGAAATAGCCGACATCGACGCAAAACTGCGGGCGGAACACCTGACGCGGCTGCAGGGAGAACAGCCGCTCCAGGGTGACGAACACTGCGGTCAGCAGCATCAGCCAGAGGCAAACTCTGGCCACGTCCACGACGAGAAACCACATCACCGGACGCCGTACTTGCCGTTGCCAGGTCTTCCGGTGCGAGGGCGGCGGCTCAGCACGCCGCGCCCTGGGCGTAGCTGCGCCTACGGCGGCGGCGCGGCTTCGAATGCGATGTGCGGCCTGTCGGTGGCGCTTCGCCGTTGGCGGTGGCCAATCGCGCCAGCCGCGATGAACGACGCTTGAGTTGGGCGACGCCGATGATCGACAGCACGGCGACCACGAGCGTCATCCAGCTCGCCGGTTCGGCCACCGCCATGATCGACACGCCGTCCAGCAGCGAGAAGGGCGGGGCGCCGGACGGGGTCCCCGCTGCCAGGAACGACAGCACCTCGCTCGTGCTCGTTGCGGTATAAAGAAGGGTTTGCGAAAGCCAGCCGGTGAAGCCCTGGGGCGGGTTGTTGATGATCGGCGTGGAATGCAGCTCATTGCCCAGGGTGACCTGCCACTGTTCGGTGGTCGCACTGGTGTAGGCCGATCCTTTCTGCTGCGCGGCGCCCCAGTAAAACGATACCGCGTACTGTATGCCCACGGTCAGGCCGGAAACGGTCTGCTGGATGGCACCAACCGAAAAGTCGCCGTCCGCGCCCACGAAGTTGCCGCCGTTTGGACTGGTTGAGGGGAAGCCGTTGCTGGCGCCGGAAGGCAGGTTGCCCTGGAGAACAAGCGCGCCGTAAGAAACCGATTGGGACCCCGTTGTGGTGGCCGTACCCGGATAGAATATGAAGTTGTAGCCCGACGTGGACCAGCCGGTGACGTTGGTCGTGTTCATCTGGGCGGGGGTCGTCCCCATGGTGGTTTGTTCGAAGCCCCCGTTCACGATTACCGGAACCGCCCGCGCGACGGTCCCGACCGACGCTGCGACAAGCACCGACAGACTCAACAGGACTGGCCGCAACGTCATCAACTGCCTCTGACATCAACCTCCTGGTTAGAATGCCGCGTTCATATGCAAAATGCAATGAACAAAAGCTAGACTCCCGGGTCGGGCACAGCCGCCCGGCTCAACCCTTTGCCGAAGCAAAGGCGTTGAAGGTGATCAGCGTGTAGGTGTCGGCCACGCCCGGCAGCGTCTGCACCCGCTCCGTCACGAACAGCCCGGTGTCCTGCGCGTCGTCCAGGTAGAACTTGCCCAAAAGGTCGTATTGGCCGGAGGTCGAGTAGATCTCCGAAAGCTCCTCGATCGTATCGACCGCAAGCTGGGCGACGCGGTAGGCGTGGCCCATCTGGCATTTCATCTGGACGAAGATCGCGCGCACCGGGGCCTCCTGCTGTCAGTCCGGCAGGCTACCCGTCCAGCAGTGCGGTGCCCAGCCTTGCAGTACCGCCTCGCAGTGCCCAGCCTGGCGCTCCCGCCCGCGTCAGGCCGCCGGCGACGCGGCTTCGACGTGGCGGAACATGTGGCGCCGCGCGTTCTCGTCCATCTCCGCCTTGAACGCATGGCGCTGGCCCAGCGCGACGGCGCGCTCGGCGGCCGGCCGGGCGCTGATCTCGTCGAACAAGCGCTTGAGGTTCGTCAAGCCCGGCAGGGCATCGTCGCCCAGCACGCGCGGCAGAGCCCGTGCCCAGCCCCAGACCGCCATATCGACGATCGTGTACGTGTCGCCCAGCATGTAGCGCCGGTCGGCGAGGCGCGCGTCGAGGATGCCGTAGTGCCGCTTGGCCTCGAACACGTAGCGGGTCACGGCGTAGTCCTTCGGCTCCGGCGCGAAGTGCTGGAAATGCACGGCCTGGCCCGAGTACGGGCCGATCCCCGTGGCGACGAACATCAGCCAGGACAGCAGTTGCCCGCGCATGACGGGCGTGTCCGGCGGCAGGAACTGGCCGGTCTTCTCGGCGAGGTAGAGCAGGATGGCGTTGCTGTCGAACACCGTCACGTCGCCGTCCGTGATCGCCGGGGTCTTGGCGTTCGGGTTGATGGCGAGGAAGGCGGGATCGTGCTGCTCGCCCTTGCGGGTGTCCACGGGCACGACCTCGTAGGGCAGGCCGGTTTCCTCAAGCAGCAGCGCGACCTTGGCCGGGTTGGGCGAGGGGTGGTAATAGAACTTGATCATGCGGCGTCTCCTGTCGGGGCCGGTGCGGGCCGAAGCGCGGCCGATTTTGACATGCCGCGCCCGCGATGGACAGCATGCCCCACGCAGGCCACCCTGCGCGCAACGGAGGACCTTGGATGGACACGCAGGCGCCTGGACCGACCCTCCGTCCCGGCGGGAGCTCGTCTCCTCGCCCCGGCGGCCGCGTGCTGGCGGACGCGCTGGTGGCCCAGGGCATCGACCACGTCTTCGCCGTGCCCGGCGAAAGCTACTTGGACGTGCTGGACGGGCTGTACGACGTGCAGGACCGCTTGCGCCTCATCACCTGCCGGTTCGAGGCGGGCGCGGTCAACATGGCCGAGGCATACGGCAAGCTCACCGGCCGCCCCGCCGCCGCCATGGTCACCCGCGGCCCCGGCGCCTGCCACGGCGCCATCGGCGTGCACGTGGCGCAGCAGGACAGCACGCCGCTGCTGCTGTTCA
>CAXTUO010000020.1:0-14846 GCA_964247175.1 uncultured Acetobacteraceae bacterium
CGTCGGGATCGGGGGCGTCCTCCGCCCCTGCGGCGCGCGCCCAGCGGTCGATGCGGCGGTCCAGCACGCGGACCAGCCCGGCCTCGGTCGCGGCGAAGCGCGCCAGATGCGCCAACGCGGCGTCGTGCAGGCGGGACCGGGTAGGCGCCGGGCCGGCAGGGCCGGGCACGCGCCGGGCGCGGCCGGCCGGCTTCGCAGTTCTTGGGGAGGAGTCCGCCATCCCGGCACGATGCCACGGGACAAGCGGCGCCGGAACCCGGGCCGGCCACCATGAGGATGCGCCGAACGCAACGCCAAACTCCGTTTATTCGCAGGCGATCCGCCGATTAGGGTTTGACTTCCCGCAAAGGCACGCCCCATCCTCCTTTCTTCCCCGGGACCGCCCGCGACGGGTCGCAGGGCGCTGACATGGCCCGGGGTTTGATGCACCGAGGTGCCGAGTTCCCATGATTTCCGCCCTGATGCCGACGTACAACCGTGCCGACCTCGCTTTCGAGCGGGGCGAAGGCGCCTGGCTGTATGCGGTGGACGGCCGACGATTCCTGGACTTCGGCGCCGGCATCGCGACCTCCTCCCTGGGCCACGGCCACCCGCATTTGGTGCAAGCCATCGCGGAGCAGGCCGGGCGGGTGATGCACACCAGCAACCTGTACCGCGTGCCGCAGGCCGAGCGGCTGGCCGCGCGCTACGTCGAGGCGTCGTTCGCCGACAGCGCGTTCTTCTGCAACTCGGGCGCCGAGGCGAACGAGGGCATGGTCAAGATGATGCGCAAGGCCATGTCCGGAACCGGGCGGGGCGAGCGCTACCGCGTGATCTGCTTCGACGGCGCGTTCCATGGCCGGACGCTGGCGATGCTGGCCGCCACGGGCAACAAGAAGTACCTGGCCGGCTTCGGGCCGGAGGTGGATGGCTTCGACCATGTGCCGTTCAACAACCTGAACGCGCTGCGCGACGCCATCGGGCCGGAAACGGCCGGCGTGCTGGTGGAGCCGGTGCAGGGCGAGGGCGGCATCCGCCCGGCGTCGCTTGACTTCCTGCGCGGGCTGCGCGCCGCCTGCGACGAGTTCGGGCTGATCCTCGGCATGGACGAGGTGCAGTGCGGCATGGGGCGCACCGGCAAGCTGTTCGCCCATGAATGGGCGGGCATCACGCCGGACGTGATGAGCATCGCCAAGGGCATCGCCGGCGGCTTCCCGATGGGCGCGATCCTGGCGAGGGAGGCGGTTGCCAAGCACCTGGTGCCCGGCACCCACGGCACGACCTTTGGCGGCAACCCGCTGGCCTGCGCCGCCGCCAACGCGGTGCTGGACGTGATCCTGGCGCCGGGGTTCCTCCAGGAGGTGGACCGCAAGGCCCGCGCGCTGTGGTCCGCGCTGGAGGGCGTGGTGGCGGAGTATCCGGCCGTGCTGGCGGAGGTGCGCGGCGCCGGGCTGATCCTGGGATTGAAGGGTGTCGTGCCCAACACCGAACTGCAGAACGCTTTCACCGCGGAAGGCCTGCTGACCGTCGCGGCCGGGGACAACGTGGTGCGCCTGGTGCCGCCGCTGGTGCTGACCGACGCGGATTGCGCTGCGGCGGTGGAGATGATCCGCCGCGGCGCGCGCCGCTGCCTGCCCACCTCCGTTTCGGCGGCGGCAAAGTGAGCGGGGCGCTCCGGCGCTCCGCCGACAGCGCGGACGGCCGCCGCGCCGGGGAGGGCCAAGTCCCGCCGCGCCACTTCCTCGACCTGCGCGATTTCGAGACGGCGACGCTCCGCCACATGCTCGACATCGCGTCGGGCTACAAGGAAGCCGGCCGGGTATCGTCGCGGCCGTTCGTCGGCAAGACGCTGGCGATGATCTTCGAGAAGCCCAGCACCCGCACCCGCGTCAGCTTCGAGGTGGGCATGCGCCAGTTGGGCGGCGACGCGATCACCCTGTCCACCAAGGAGCTGCAGCTCGGACGTGGCGAGACGGTCGCCGATACCGCGCGGGCGCTGTCCCGCTATGTGGACGCGATCATGCTGCGCACCGCCGACGCGGCCAATCTGCACGAGATGGCGGCACACGCGACGGTGCCGGTGATCAACGGCCTGACCAACCGTAGCCACCCCTGCCAGCTCATGGCGGACGTGATGACGTTCGAGGAGCACCGCGGTCCCATTGCCGGCCAGGTCGTTGCATGGTGCGGCGACGGCAACAACGTCCTCAGCACCTGGATCGAGGCGGCGGTGCGCTTCGGGTTCGCCTTGCGGATAGCGACGCCTGACCTCCTGCGCCCTTCGCAGTCCCTGATCGACTGGGCACGCGCCGCGGGCGCGCGCATCGACGTGTTTGCTGACCCGGCCGAGGCGGTCCGCGGCGCGCGTTGCGTGGTGACCGACGCTTGGGTGAGCATCGCGGACGACCCGAACGAGAGCCGGCACAACCTGCTGGCGCCCTACTGCGTCACCCCGGCCCTGATGGCGCAGGCGGCGCCGGACGCGATCTTCATGCACTGCCTGCCGGCTCACCGCGGCGAGGAAGTAGCGGCGGAGGTGATCGACGGCCCGCAATCCGTGGTGTTCGACGGCGCCGAGAACCGGCTGCACGCGCAGAAGGGCGTGCTGGCTTGGGCCTTGGGAGCCGCCCGTTGACCGAGGAGATCGCGTCCACGCCCGGCTGGGTGGAGCAGCGCCTGGATGAGGTGTTCGCCGGCATGCCCGAGAGCGCCGGCCCGGCACGGGAGGCTTACGGCGCTTGCCTGGGCCGCCGCAAGGCTCCGGCTGCCCCGTCCGACATGCTGGGAGCCGAGTTCAACGGCTGCCGGAGGGCGCTGCACCACGCGCTGACGGAGCTGGGGTTGGACAGCGACATGCTGGCGCAGCTCGACGGGCGGCTTGAGGCGCTCGAAGCGGAGATCGCCGAGGACAGCTAGGCGGTGCCAATGCCCTGGTGGGCCTGGTTCTGGCCGCTCGCCGCATGGGCGGCGCTGGCCGGCGCGACGTTCGTGGGGCTGAACGCCCCGCTCATCGCCGTCGCTGCGGTGGCGCTGGTCGCCACGGTGTTTGCCGCCGTTTATCATGCCGAACTGGTGGCGCACCGGGTCGGCGAGCCGTTCGGCACGCTGGTGCTGGCCGTCGCCGTCACGGTGATCGAGGTCGCGCTGGTGGTGTCCGTGATGCTGGGCGGCGGACCCGAAAAGGCGGCGCTGGCGCGGGACACGGTGTTCGCGGCGGTGATCCTGGTGTGCAACGGCGTCGTGGGCATGTGCCTGCTGGCCGGCGGCGTGCAGCACCGGGCGCAGGGGTTCCAGCAGCAGGGCGCGAGTGGCGCGCTCGCGGTGCTGACGGCGCTGACCACGCTGACGCTCGTGCTGCCCAACTTCACGATCACCACGCCGGGCCCGGTGTTCACCCCGTCGCAGCTGGCCTTCGTGGGCGTCGTGTCGCTGGTGCTGTACGGCGTGTTCGTGTTCGTGCAAACGGTCCGGCACCCCGGCGACTTCCTGGAGGACGGGCCAGAAAACGGGATGGAGGACTTGCACGACGCGCCGCCCTCGACCCGGGCGGCCCTGCTGAGCGCCGTGCTGCTGGTCGTGGCGCTCGTGGCCGTGGTGGGGTTGGCGAAGTCGCTGTCTCCCGCCATGGAAGCCGGGCTGGCCTGGGCGGGTGCGCCGAAACCGGTGATCGGCGTGGTGATCGCGGCGCTGGTGCTGCTGCCGGAGGCCTTGGCCGCCCTGCGCGCGGCGCGGGCCAACCGGTTGCAGACCAGCCTGAACCTCGCCCTCGGCTCGGCGCTCGCCAGCATCGGGCTGACGATCCCCGCGGTCGCCGCGGTGTCGGTCGTGTTGGGCACGCCGTTGACCCTGGGGCTGGGCCAGAAGGAGGAGGTGCTGCTGGGGCTGACGCTGCTGGTCAGCGTCCTGACGCTCGGGACCGGGCGCACGACGGTGCTGCAAGGGGCGGTGCATCTGGTGATCCTGGCGGTGTTCCTGTTCCTGGCGGTGGTGCCGTGACCAGCCACTTCTCGGCCTCCGTCCAGGTCGGCTCGCTGTGGCCGGGGTGCGCGTGCCGCACCGTCTCGGTGAAGCCCAGCCGGGCGAACAGGCGACGGTTGCCGAGCAAGGCCAGCCGCACGCCGAGGTGCAGCCGCGGCAAGCCGCGTCGCCGCGCCTCGGCCTCTGCGGCGCGCATGAGTTCGGTGGCAAGCCCCTGGCCCCGGTAGCCCGGCGCCGTGGCGAGCCGTCCGAGGTAAAGGCCGCCGTCCCGCTCCGACCACAGCACGGCGGCGACCGGCTCATCCTGCATGACTAAAGCCCCGCCGCCGCCAGCGGCCAGATGCGTCAGGATGCTCGCTTCGGTTTCCTGCAGCGCGCTTGGCCTGGGGTCGAGCGGTTCCGGGATCGCGCCGAACGCGGCGCGGATCAGCGCGGCGACAGCCGCTGCATCGTTCAACTCAATCGCCCGGCTTGCCAAGCAGGGATTACGCATGAAACAGTCCTCGTGTGCCTGCAACGCTGATGCACGATGACGCGCCTCCGATGGTGGAGGAGCGGGGCATGGTGAGCGTGAACCTGATGCGGCGCTTCGGCTCACGAAACCGCGGCGCATGACGGCAGTGAACTGGCCGGAGTGAACAACCGCGTTGACTTGCAAATCTCCTCGTTCAGTCCACCCTCGCCAGCAAAAGACCAGGCAGCGCGGAGGAGCGGGGAAATGGTCGGGAACGGCAGGCGGTGGGCAATCACATCGGGTGTGGTGCTGTGCTTGACGGTCGTCCTTGCCGGCGCGGCGGCAGCGCAGAAGCGCTATGCCCCGGGCGTCAGCGACACCGGACTCAAGATCGGCCAGACCCTTCCCTACAGCGGACCGGCCTCCGCCTATGGCCAGCTCGGCCGGGTGGAAGCCGCTTATTTTGCCTGGCTCAACAAGCGCGGCGGCATCAACGGACGCAAGATCACGCTGCTTAGCCTCGACGACGGCTACAGCCCGCCAAAGGCGGTGGAGCAGATACGCAGGCTTGTCGAGCAGGACGGGGTTGCGGCCATCTTCGGCGTGCTTGGCACGCCGATCAACATGGCGATCCGCAAGTACCTGAACGACAGGCAAGTGCCGCAACTCTTCGTTGCGGCCAATTCGCCGAACTTCACCGATCCCGAGCATTTCCCCTGGACCATCGGTTGGCTGCCGACCTTGACCGCAGAGGGCAAGTTCTACGCGGCGCACCTGCTTGCGGCCAGGCCTGCGGCAAAGATCGGCGTGCTCTATCAATACGACGATTTCGGCAAGGGCTTGCTGGAAGGCCTGAAAGCTGGCCTCGGAGACAAAGCGGACAAGATGATCGTGGCCGTCGCCAGCTACGAGGCGGCCGACCCGACGGTGGACTCGCAGATCGTCACTCTGCAAGGCGCCGGCGCCGACACCGTGTTCCTGTTTGCCTATCCCAAGCAAGCCGCGCAGGCGATCCGCAGAATTTTTGACATCAACTGGAAGCCTGTCGAGTATCTTGATCTCAGCTCCGCTTCGATTGCCGCGACCTTCAAGCCCGCCGGCATCGAGAAGTCCGTGGGCGTGCTGACGGCTGCGGTCCTCAAGGACGCAAGCGACCCGCAATGGTCCGACGATGCCGACCAGCAGGCATGGCGCGCCTGGATGAACGAGAACATGCCGGGCGCCGATCTCAGCGATGGATTCAACGTTGCCGGCTACCTGTTCGCACAAACGCTGGAGCAGGTGCTGCGCCAGTGCGGTGACGACCTGACACGCGGAAACATCATGCGCCAAGCCGCAAGCCTGCACGACCTCCGACTGCCGATGCTGCTGCCGGGAAGCCTGATCAACACCAGCCCGACCGACTACCGGGTGATCACCCACATGAGGTTGGCGCGCTTCAACGGCACGGGCTGGGAGTTCCTGCCCTAATCCACGCTCCTTGTTGAATGTGCCGAGAACCCGCGCTGCTCCGGAAAGGCCGGACATCGCCTGTGCGGCTCGCCACGGTCCTGTCCTAAAACATACCTGGCCATGCATCGCTGGCCCGCAGCAGGTTCACGGGGGCAGGCCCGATCCCTATGTAGGGCGCATGACACCGACCCCTGCTTTCCTGGACAGCGCCCGCCCGGACGTGCCCGACATCGTCGTGCCCCGCGGCGTCACCCCCTTCCACTTATCGGGCCAGCCGGTGCGCGGGCGCCTTGTGCGGCTCGGCCCGTTGGCCGACGCGCTGCTGACCCGGCACAAGAACCACGATGCCGTTACCGCCCTGTCCGGCCAAGCCCTGGCGCTTGCGGCGGCGCTGGCGACGGCGTTGAAGTTCCAGGGCAGCTTCAGCCTGCAAGCCAAGGGCGACGGCGCCGTGCCGATGCTGCTGGCCGACTGCACCGACACCGGCGCGTTGCGCGGCTATGCCCGGGCCGAACCCGACCGCCTCGCCGCCGTGCTGGCAAGCGACCCCGCGCCCTCCGCCGCCGCCCTGCTCGGCCACGGCTACCTGGCGTTCAGCGTGGACCAAGGCCCGGACCGCGAGCGGCACCAGGGCATCGTCGCCATCGAGGGCGACAGCCTCGCCGACATGGCGCTGCACTACTTCGAGACCAGCGAGCAGATCCAGTGCAGCGTCCGCCTCGCCTGCGCCCAAACCGACGCGGGCTGGCGGGCCGGCGCGCTGATCCTGGAGCGCATCCCCGGGGAGGGCGGCATCAGCCCGGAGCTGGACACGGAGGCGCAGGCGGAAAGCTGGCGCACCGCGACGGCGCTCGCCGCGACGCTCAAGGAGGAGGAGCTGCTCGACGACCGCATCCCGCCGGAGCGGCTGCTTTACCTGCTGTTCGGCGCCGCCGGGGTTTCGGCCGACCGTAACCGCGCCCTGGCCTATGGCTGCCGCTGCTCCCGCGCCCGGCTGTCCGGCATCCTGGAAACGTTTCCGCCGGACGACCTGGACCACATGTCGGTCGGCGGCGACATCGTCATGACCTGCGAGTTCTGCAACCTGGACTTCCGCTTCGACCGCAGCGAGGTGCACGGCAAAGCCGGTGATGCCCGGCTTAATTGATGACCCTCTCAACTAGGCTGCCGCGCCGCACGGCCCTGCTGCTGCCATGGGCCGTGGCGGCGTGTGGCGGCGATGTGCCAGCACGTCCCATGCCGCCGCTGCGCTACGACTACCTGGCCCCGCTGCGGCTCAACGTCGCGACCGTCGATGTGGGCGACGCACCGCCGCCCAGCCCGGTCGAGGCGCAATCCCCGGCACCGGTCGGCGCGACTCTGCAGCAGATGGCGCTGGACCGGCTGGCGGCCGGCGGCGCCTCGGGCCGGGCAGTTTTCACCATCGACGCGGCGCAGGTTGACCCAAGCTCCGGCCACCTGAACGGGCTGATGGCCGTGCGCCTGGAGATCTTCACGCCTGACGGCGCCCGGGCGGGCTTCGCGGAAGCGCGGGTGTCCCGGTCGTCCATCACGGGCGACGACCTGCGCGGCGCGCTGTACGACCTGACCCGGCTGATGATGGACGACATGAACGTGGAGCTTGAGTTCGAGATCCGCCGCTCGCTGCGCGACTGGCTGCAGGACCCGACCGCCGCCCCGCCGCCGGCCCCGGTGGAGCAGCAGGACCTCCCGTCACCCTGACCGCCGGTCAGCCGCCGCCAGTCAACCGCCCAGGTACGCCGCGGCGACGGCCGGGTTGCTAGCGACCTCCGCCGCCGGGCCGGACAGGACGATGCGCCCGGTTTCCAGCACATAGGCATGGTCCGCCACGTCGAGCGCCGCGGAAGCGTTCTGCTCCACCAGCAGGATCGTCGTGCCCTCCGCTTTCAGCGCGGCGATGATCGCGAAGATTTCCTCCACAAACAGCGGCGCCAGGCCCATGCTCGGCTCGTCCAGCAAGAGCAGGCGCGGGGCGCCCATCAGCGCCCGGCCGATGGCCAGCATCTGCTGCTCGCCGCCCGACATGGAGCCGGCAAGCTGGCGCAGCCGTTCGCGCAGCCGGGGAAAGCGGGCCAGCACGCCGTCTTGCCGCCGCGCGACCTCCATGCGGCTCGGCACCAGGTAGGCGCCCAGCGCCAGGTTCTCCGCAACCGTCAGCTCGGCGAAGCACTGCCGGCCTTCCGGCACCTGGCGCAGCCCGGCGGCGGCGATCCGGTGCGCGGCCTGGCCGGTGATGTCCTGCCCGGCGAAGCGGACCCGCCCGGCGCGCGGGCGCACCAGGCCGGAGATGGCGCGCATCGCCGTCGTCTTGCCGGCGCCGTTCGCCCCGATCAGGCAAACGACCTGGCCCTCCCCCACGGCGATGGACACGCCGCGCAGCGCCACCGTGCGGCCGTACGCCACCTCCAGCCCGTCGATCTCAAGACCGCTCATCCCGCGCCGCGCACCCCGGCCTTGGCGCCGGCCGCGAGGCGCGCGGCGACCTTGTGGCCGAGGTAGGCCTCGATCACGGCGGGTTCCTGCCGCACGGCCTGCGGCGCGCCTTCGTAGATGCGCTTGCCGAAGTTCAGCACGGTCACAGTGTCGGAGATGTCCATGACGAAGCCCATGTCGTGCTCCACCAGCAGCACCGTGGCGCCGAACCCGCCGAGCCGGCGGACCAGGGTTGCGAGGGCCTCGGTTTCCGCCGGGTTCATGCCGGCAGCCGGCTCGTCCAGCAGGATCAGGCGCGGCTCGGGCGCCATGGCGCGGGCGATCTCCAGGCGGCGCTGGTCGCCGTAGGACAGCGCCTGCGCCCGCTGCCCGGCCTTGTCGGCAAGGCCCACCAGGTCGAGCGCCGTGCGGGCGCGGGCCACGGCACGCTTCTCCTCCGCCCGGAAGCGCGGCGAGCGCAGCACCACGCCGGCCAGGCCCACGGCCAGCCGGGCGTGCAGGCCGGTCAGCACGTTCTCCAGCACGGTCATCGCGGCGAACACGCGGATGTTCTGGAACGTGCGGGCGAGGCCGAGCGCCGCGCGGCGGTCAGCCGCCAGCCCGGTCACGTCCTGCCCGGCGAAGCGGATGCGCCCGGCGCTGGGCGGCGCCAGGCCGGACACCAGGTTGAACAGCGTGGTCTTGCCGGCGCCGTTCGGCCCGATCACGGCGTGGACGCCGCCGGGCATCACCTGCATGTCCACGCCGTCCACCGCGACCAGCCCGGCGTAGCGGCGGGTCAATCCGCTCAATTCCAGCAACGGGGTCATGCGGCGGTGCGGGCGCCGATCCGCTTCATGCGCAGCGCCAGCAAACCGTTCGGCAGGAACAGCACGGCCAGCACGATGATCACGCCGTTCAGCACCAGCCGGATGTCGCTGACCCCGCGCAGCAGCTCGGGCAACAGGGTCAGCACCCAAGCGCCCACCACCGGGGCGAGCGGCGTGCCGATGCCGCCCAGCAGCGCGTAGGACAGGATGGTGACGGCCGGCTCGAACCCGTACTCGTTGGGGCCGATGAAGCTCGACACATGGGCGGACAGGCAGCCGGCGAGCCCGGCCAGCGCGGCGGACGCGGCCAACGCGCCCATCTTGTAGCGCCGGACCGGCACGCCCATGACCTCGGCCGCGGTCTCGTCCTCCCGCATCGCCTCCATCGCCCGGCCGATGCCGCTGCGTCCGACCAGCCACAGCGCCAGCACCGCAAGGCCGAGCAGCCCGTAGATCATGGAGGCCGTCGCGCGTTCCGGAATGCCGGACAGGCCCAGCGCACCGCCGAACAGGTCCACGTTGAGATAGACCGCGCGCAGCACCTCGCCCAGCCCGATGGTGGCGATAGCGAGGTAAACGCCGGACAGCCGCAGCGTCGGCACCCCGACCGCCAGCGCGAACGCCACCGGCACCACGACGGACAGCGGCAGCACCACGGCGAACGGCAGGTCGAGTCTCAAGGTCATCAGCACGGAGGAGTAGGCGCCCAACCCCATGAACGCCGCCTGCCCCAGCGACAACTGGCCCACCGCCAGCACGACATACATCGACAGCGCCAGCAGCCCGTTGACCCCGAGCGCGTACACCAGGTTCTGGTAGGTCCACAGGAAATCGTCGAGCCAGGCGGGCATCAGGCCCGCCGCAGCACGGCGTGGCCGAACAGGCCGGAGGGCCGGGTCCACAGCACGGCGACCAGGATCAGGAACGCCACCGCTTCCTTGAGGTTGGACGACACGTAGCCCGCCGTCAGCACCTCGATCACGCCCAGCGCCAGCCCGGCCAGCAGCGCGCCGCGGATGTCGCCGAGGCCGCCCACGATGATGACCACGAAGCCGCGCAGCATCATCGCTTCCCCCATGTAGGGGTGGACCGCGTTGAAGTTCAGCCCGATCAGCACCCCCCCTGCCCCGGCCAGGCAACCGGAGATGAAGGAAACCAGCGCCGCCGCCCGCCCGGTGTCGATGCCCATGAGCTGCGCCGCGTCCGGCTTTTCCGCCATGGCGCGGATCGCGAGGCCCAGCCGGGTGCCGCGCATCAGCAGGAGCAGTGCCGCGACCAGCACCGCCGTGGCCGCGAGGATCAGGATCTGCGCGGTGGTGATGCGGATGTCGCCGACATGGAAGGCGTCCGCGCTCACGATGCCCGGCGGCAGGCGGCGGATGTCGGGGCCGAGCCAGCTCGTCAGCGCCGAGTACAGCGCCAGCACGCCGCCAAGCGTCACCATGAGCGACGACAGCTCGGGCGCCTGGACGCGGCGCAGCCGGGTCAGCAGCAGCCAGTCGAGCACGACGGCGGTGCACCCCGCGCCGAGCGCCGCGAGCGGCAGCGCCAGCCAGATCGGGGCGCCCTGCCGCGTCATCCACAGCGCCAGCAGCGCGCCGGCGGAGAAGTAGAACCCATAAGTCAGGTTGATGACCCGCAGCACGCCGAACATCAGCGTGAAGCCGAGGGCGAACAAAGCGTAGGCGGCGCCGAGCAGGACGCCGTTCACAAGCTGCTGGGCAAGCATCGCGGGGTCCTATGGGGTTCGCGCGCCCGGCGCAAGCTTTTGACCCGCTACTGGGGCGCTATTGGGGGGCGATGCCGAACTTGCCGCCCTGCATCGCCAGGATCACCACGCCCTCGGTGCTGGCGGGGTCGCGGCCCGGGGTGAAGGTGAACGGCCCCATGACGCCGTCGTGCTTCGTGGCCAGCAGGGCGTCGTGGATCTTGGCCGGGTCGGCGGCGCCGGCGCGGGCGATGGCGTCCGCCAGGATGTGCATGCCGTCATAGGCCTGCGCCGCGAACTGGTCGGGGTCGTGGCCGTACTTGGCGCGGAACTTGGCGACGAAGGCCTGGTTCGCCGGGTCGTCCTTGCCCACGAACCATGGGCTGCCGACGATCAGGCCGTCCGCAGCACTTCCGGCGATCTCCCCCAGCTTGGGCGCGTTGGCGCCGTTGCCGCCGATGAACAGGGTTTCGCGGCCGAACCCCAACTGCCGCGCCTGCAGCACCACGCCCGCCGTCGGCTCCACCAGGGCGGCGATCGCGACCGCGTCCGGATGCAGCGCGCGCAGCTTGGTCAGTTGCGCGCTGAAATCCGTGTCCCGGCTGGCGAAGCTCTCGATGCCCAGGATGGTCAGCCCGGCGTGTTCCGCCGAGGCCTTCATCGTGTCGAAGCTCGACTTGCTGAACACGCTGTCGTTCGCGTACAGCAGCGCGATGCTCTTCACCCCGCGCGCCTTGGCATAGGCCAGCGTCACCGGGACGACATCGCTTTCCGGCAGGCTGGTGCGGAACACGTAGGGGCCGATCCCGGTGATCCCCGCCGCCGTGGTGCTGGTGCCGATGATCGGGATCTTGCGCTCGTTGGCGACGGGGCCGGCGGCGAACATCTCTTCGGACAGGGTCGGCCCGATGATCGCGACCACCTTGTCCCGCCCGATCAGCTTGCGGACGGCGTTGATGTCCTGGTCCTTGTTGCCGGCGCTGTCCTCGACCGTCAGCGCGATCTTGCGGCCCTCCACGCCCTGCGCGTTCACCTCCTCCAGCGCCAACTGCAGCCCATCCCGGATCGCGGTGCCGTATGCGGCGTTCGGGCCGCTCAGGATCTCCACCGCGCCGACCGGGATCGGGGCGCCAGCTTGGCCGAAGGCGGACGGGCTTATCGCGAATGCCAGGGCCGCGGCGAGCAGGGGTCTGCGAAGCATCATCGGTGTTCCCTCGGGGACGGCGGATCGGCCGGGACCGTAGTGAAAACGGCCCGATAATCAAGCCGGCTTGTTCCCTCCCCGGCGCCGGGCCATGGAAGCGCCATGAGCACGCTCCGCATCGCCACCTGGAACATCAACTCGCTCCGCCTCCGGCTGCCGCTGCTGGAGCGGCTGGTGGCGGCGCTGGACCCGGACGTGATCTGCCTGCAGGAAACCAAGGTGCCGGACGAGCTGTTCCCCGACGCGGCGCCCGGCGCGTTCGGCTATCCCCACGTCGCGCGGCGCGGCATGAAGGGCTACAACGGAGTCGCGGTCCTGTCGCGCGTGCCGTTCACCCTGCTCGACGGCCCCGACTGGTGCGAGCGCGGCGATTGCCGGCACGTCGGGGTGGCGCTCGCGACGCCCACGGGACCTGTGGCGCTGCACGACTTCTACGTGCCTGCCGGCGGGGACGAGCCGGACCCGGCGGCCAACCCGAAGTTCGCCCACAAGCTCGCCTTCGTTGGCGAAGTCACCAACTGGTTTGCCGCGCGCCGGCCTGAGCGGAGCGTCCTCGTCGGCGACCTGAACATCGCGCCGATGGAGCACGACGTTTGGAGCCACAAGCAGCTCCTTTCCGTGGTCTGCCACACGCCCGTGGAGGTCGCGGCGATGGAGGCCTGGATGCGGACGGGCTTCGTTGACGCCATGCGGCATTTCGTGCCGGCGGAGCAGAAGCTCTACACCTGGTGGTCCTACCGCAACCAAGACTGGAAGCAGGCCAACCGCGGACGCCGGCTCGACCACGTCTGGGTCAGCCGCGACCTCGTGCCCGGCTTGCGGTCGAGCACCGTGCTGACGGAGGCGCGGGACTGGCCGCGGACCTCGGACCACGTGCCGGTCTGCGTCGAACTCGACGTGTAGTCCCCGCCTTCCGGCGCCGCTACGTCACGAAGATCGTGATCTTGCGCGACATCACCGGCGGGTCGAACAGCTTATGTTCGGCATCCCCGAGCACGAGCTGGAGGGTATGCCGTCCGCGCGGCAGGTCGAGGCGGGTTTCGGTTTGTCCGGCACCGAAATGCAGATGGTTCCGGTCGGACGGGATCGGCTCGTCAGGGCTCAGCAGCTCGTTGACATCGACAAGCAGATGGTGATGCCCAAAGTTCGGCGTCGCGTCGCCGGCATGGGTAACACCCATGTTGCGCAGCCCGAAGCGGCACCAAAACGCGCCGTGGAGGCGGTCCCCGTCATGCGGCCAGATGATGTAGAGCAGCGTATCCTTCGGCGAAGGCGTCCTGTTGGCCCATGCCGGCGCAGACACGGCCGCCGTCGAAAGCGCGGCGGCTTGCAGCAGGGTTCTGCGGCGGATCGGCATGATGCTCCTTTGGGCGCCTGTGCCGCCCGGAGGCCCGGGGTCACTCGGTCCGGGCAAGGCGCAGGCCATGGGTCGGATAACGTACAGATGCGTCGTAGTAGTCACGACTTGACGCCCGGAGGTACTTGGCATCCGCCACCCAGGAGCCGCCGCGCAGCACGCGCTCCCGGCAATCGGGGGCGTCCCAGGCATTCGTCCCGGTGCGCGGCGCATCGGCGTAGTCGCGATGCCAGCAATCGGCGACCCACTCCGCGGCGCCGCCGTTCATGCCGAACAGGCCGAACGGATTGGGCGGATAGGCTTCGACCGCAGGCGGGTTCTGCATGCTGACCGGCTCGCCGCAGCCCTTGCAGCTTGCCTTGCCGGGCATCATGGCGTTGCCCCAGGGATAGCGCGTATCCGTCCCGGCCCGGGCCGCGTATTCCCATTCCGCCTCGGTCGGCAGACGGTAGTGCTTGCCTGTCGCGACGGACAGCCACGCCGCATATTGGTTTGCGTCGTCCCAGCTCGCGTTGGTGAGCGGCTGGTCCGGCCTGCCTTTCGGCTGCAGCGTGCACCCTTTGGCGTCCACGCAGGCCTGCCATTCCTGGACCGTGACGGCGGATCGCGCCATCAGGAACGGCTCGAGCGAAACGGTGTGCACCGGCCGTTCCGAATAATCGTCGTTGCTTCCCATTCGCAGGGTGCCGCCGGGCAGGGCGATCATCGTCGGCTCAGGAATCGTCGGCAGGATAGCCGGCCTGAATGTTTGCAGGGCTTGCCGCACTGCGTCCGGTTGACGCGGAGCGCTTCCGGCCGCGGCAGGGTCGCCTGCGGAGCGGACCGGCTGTTCCGACACACGATTGGAGGGTTGATAAGCCGCGGCGGCCTCGGCCGGCCGTGGCGCAAGGGCCGTTGCAGGTCCGGCGGGCGCGCGGCGGTAGAATGCCGCAGCCGGCGGCGGGTTGGGCACCGCGGCGAGGCGTGGGTCCCCCTCCCCCGGCGGGGTGTTGCGGGTCAGGCCCGGCGCATGGTCATGGCGCAACGGCGGTCCCAGTACTTCAAGCAATGCCGCGCCAGCACAGGCTAGGCCGATAATGCAGATCCAGAATCTGGCGAGACCCCGGAACGGCGGAGAGTAGGCTGCCGCACCATGATCGGCATAAAACTCCAAATCCCTGCTCAGTTGTTCACCTACGGACTTAGCCTCATCGACCTGTCCTTGAAGGTTTGCAGAAAGCCTTTCATGCGTACGGAAATCTACTTTCATCCTATTCAGAACCTTAACCTGACCACGTCTTGACTACTTACCCATCTCTTGGCCTGATTGGATGCATCATTACGGAAAGCGCAGTTCACAACCTAGTATTTTGTTACGTATTCAATCCGAAAAGGCTCTTTGTGCAAACTATAGTCACACTTTGCGTCAAGCGGAAAGGCTTGAAGCAGACACGGCGGAACGGGCGGACCCG
>CAXTUO010000021.1:0-14796 GCA_964247175.1 uncultured Acetobacteraceae bacterium
GCACGGTCCAGGCCGCCAGCGCGCCGCCCCACCAGCCGCCCAAGGCCAGGCGCAGCGGCGCCGTCACCGCCGAGGCGAACGCGGCGCCGACCGCGAGCGCCATGACATAGACCCCGGTCATCAGCGCGCCGCGGCCCGGGAAGTCGCGCTTCAGCAGCCCCGGCATGAGCACGTTGCCGACGCCGATCCCGGCACCCGCGAGCAGCGAACCCGCGAACAGCGCCGGAACGCCCGCCAGGCCGCGCAGCCCGGTTCCCAGCAGGATGGCGGACAGCGCGAGCAGCACCGCGCGCTCCGTGCCGACGCGGCGCGCGAGCCAAGGCGCCAGCGGGCTGAACAGCCCGAGACACAGCACTGGCGCCGTGGTCAGCACGCTGGCCCCGGTGGCGCTCAGCCCGGTGTCGGCCATGATCTCCGGCAGGACCGGCGCGACCGTTGAAAAGGCCGGGCGCAGGTTGAGGGCGATCAGCACCACGACGACCGCGGCCGGCCAGCTTACCGCGCGCTCTGCCGAGGCAGACGGCTCCGGCCGCAGCGAGACTGTCATGGGGTGCGCTGCCCCGGGCGCGTCGCGGTTCGGGTCATCTTGGCTCCTTCTCAATCGCAGGCAATCTGCACTTCTATCGGCCGCCCGGGAACCGTTGGGAAGCGGGCACCACCCCTGCGCCGGCGGTCGTTGGAGGAGGCCGCGGCGGTCCCGGGCAGCGCAAGCCCAACCCTGGCGTTGTTCCCAGGGGAAAGGCGGGGTAGTGCACCCGCGGCGTTGGAGGGAACGGCGATGTCCGCAATGGTCGAGGTTGCGCCCGCAAGGGCCGCGGGTCGTCGCTGGCTCGGCTTCGCCCTGGCCTTCGCGGCGCTCACCATCTGGGCCGGCTGGTTCGCCGTCACCCGGTTCAGCCTGACGCGCGAGCTGGGGACATACGACATCGCGGCGCTCCGCCTGGGCGTCGGCGCGCTGGTGCTGCTGCCGGCGTTCCTGCGCTCGGCGCGCGGCATCCCGCGGACGGCGTGGCGGGAGGGCGCGATCCTTTCGGCCTGCTGGGGCGCGCCCTTCGTGCTGCTGCTGTCCTGGGGCATCGGGCGGTCCTCGGCGGCGCACGCGGCGGCAATCACGCCCAGCACGATGCCGGTGTTCGCCGGGGTGATCGGCTGGGCCGTGCTGGGGGACCGCCCGGGGCGGCGGCGCTGGCTCGGCTATGCCGTCATCTGCGTGGGCGTCGCCGCCCTGCCGGCGATGCGGCACCCGGCGGAACGTCCCTGGGACACCTGGGCCGCCAACGCCGCGCTGTTCGCGGCGGCCGGGCTTTGGGCGCTGTACACGCTGCGGGTGCGGCGGGCCGGGCTGACCCCGCTGCAAGCGGCGGCGATGGTCTGCATCTACTCTTCCTTGGCCTACCTGCCGATCTACGCGCTGTTTGGCGTATCCCGGCTGAGCTTGGCGCCATGGCCGGAATTGGTGTTGCAAGCGTTGTATCAGGGCGTGCTGGTCAGCGGCGTGTCCGTCATCGCCTTCAACCGCGCCATCGCGCTGATCGGGCCGGGCGCCGCGGCCTCGGTGGTGTCCTTGGTGCCGGTGGTGGCCACGCTGCTGGCGATCCCGATCCTCGGCGAGTGGCCGACCCCGCTCACGACGGCCGCGGTGGCCGTCATCGTCGCTGGGGTGCTGCTGGCCGTGCGGACGCCCGGGGCCGCGTGAACACGGCCTGTGACGGAGGAGAGTGCCGGCAGCCCTGTTGCCTGACGGCAGCCGACCCATTGCGGACTCTTGTAGAGCAGCCCTGTCAATTCCGCACTTGATTTAACAAGAATTTTCAGACGATCAGGTAGCTACCATGAGCGGTCACCCAACCGAGCCGCCAACATCACTCGTCCAGCACAGCCGCCATTATTGTCTCCCAAACGCCTCCAACTCCGCCAGTGTTGTTACGTGATGGTAAGTCGCTGTGATGGGACGACGCTCAAGCATAGCTTGAAGTCGCGGCTTCAAATCTTGATCCACCCGCCAGATCAACTCAAACAGCCTTCTTGTCACCGCGAGTTGGTCACAACCCTCCAACGGGTCAATGCGGTTCTCGCCTCGCGCGGCCGATATCTGACGCTCGGCGGCAAGCCAGAAGTGCATCCAGAGTGGGAGATCAACAAAGATGATCGTGTCTGCCGTTGCCAGTCTTCGCTCGATGCTAGGCCAAGGTCCCCAGCCGTCCACGATCCAGCGCTCCTTAATCGCCACCTCGTCGAGCTTCCGTGTCACCACGCCTTCGTCTGCTTGCACCCAGCCGGGAAGCCACTGGATTTGATCAACCGAGAAGAACGGGAGACTGTGTTGTTCGGCCAAACGCCTTCCGAGGGTGGATTTGCCACCTCCCGCGTTTCCGACGATCGCAACCCGCTTCATACCGGCCAGACTAAGGGACGAAGTTTGGACTTCATAACGACTGCTTTCCAACCTGAGCGGTCATCCAACCGAGCCGTCAGCTTCACTCGTCCAGCACGGCCGCCGTGCGCCCGGCTTGGATCTGCGCGAGCACGGCGATCTCGTCGAACAAGCGCCATTCTCGCAGCACCTTGCCGTCCTTCAGCTCGAAATGGCTGATGCCCAGCACGTTGACCGGCGTGCGCGTCACCGGGCCGTAGGTCGGCACGCCGCAATACGTGCCGCGCAGCAGCCATACCGCCGCGACGCGCAAGCCGTTCTCCGGCCCGTCCAGCACGGCGATGTCGCGCACCTCCACCCGGAAATCCGGGAAGGTCGCGAGCAGGTTCACCAGCTCGACCTGATACGGGTCGATGCCCTGCACCCGGCGCATCCGCACGGAATGGCACACCACCTGCCGGTCGCAGTAGGCCGGCACCCGGTTGAACAGGCGGGCGTTCCAAACCTCCTCGAACAGGCCCTGCACCAGCGCGCACTCCGCGGCATGGCGCGGCGGGCGCGGGCCGGAGATGCCGGCGCGCGCCGGGTCCGCGATCCGCCCGGCGAACGGCCCCTGCTTGCCGTCCAGCGCCATCGCACGGCCAAGCACTGGGCTCGCGTCCGCGAGGTCCGCCGCGACGCGGTGGGGATCGAGGCCCAAGTGCTCCAGCACCGCCCACTCGTCCCGGACGATCCATTCCTCCGTCACCTTGTTGTCCTGCACCAGGCAGTGCGCGATCGTGCGCGACACCCAGTCCCGCCCGGTCGGCGGGCCGTAGGTCCAGAAGCCGGTATGCGTGCCGGACTTGAACGTGCGGTGCGAGCTGATGAAGCCGCCGGGTCCGCGCTGCTCCCAGATCACGTCCTCGCCTTGCCCGCCGCCGCTGTTCGGGAAGGCGGCGAATTTCTGCAGGGAGTTCTGCATGACGTGGTCGAAGCCGTAGGTTTCGCCATACGCGGTGTGCACGCGCACGTCCGCCGCGTAGTGCTCATGCAGCCGCCCGAGGCCGCGGTCGATCCAGATCGCGTCGGTCCAGCTCGAGATGTAGTCGCGCGGGTCGCGATACGGCGCGTAGGCCGAGGACGCCAAGCCGGGATAGCCGGACGCCGATCCGCTCATCGCTGCGCTTCCTTCATCCTCATGGTGGCGCCAGGACGCCGAGCCGCACGGCACCGAACATCGCGAGGTCCGGCGCGGCGTCGGCCACAAGCGTCCGCGCCACGGCCTCGCCCAGCCCGGCCGAATGCTTGAAGCCGTGCCCGGAGCAGGCCGAAACAAGCAGCACCCGGTCGTTCTCCGGCGCACGCGCGATCAGGAAGTCCCCGTCGGGCGTGTTGGTGTAGATGCACGCCGCATCGCGTAGCGCCCGCGGCGACAGGCCGGGCAGCCGGCCATGGAGATGGCCGCGGAACAACGCTTCCGCTTCCTGCGCGGAGACCTCGCGCAGGAGCTGGTCGGGGTCGGGCGTCATGGAGGAGAACTGCTCCGTGCCCACCTTCACCCCCTGCTCGCCCGGCGGGATCGGGAAACCGTAGAAGCTGTCATCGGGGCCGTCGCCGTGCACCCAGATGAAGGGGGGAAAGCGGTCCGGCGCGAACGCCGCCGGGTTTGAAGGCTCGAACCAATGGAACACCTGGCGGGTGACCGAAAGGTGCGGCGCGAACGCGCCCATGAGGCCGGCCGACCACGCCCCGGCCGCCAGCACGGCCTCGGCGGCGTGATAGCGGTCCCCGTTCTCGGTCACGACGCCGACGCCGCCGCCGTCCCGCTCGATGCGGGTCACCCGGGTCCCGGTGCGCGTGGCGGCGCCATGCCGCCGCGCCAGGGTGAGCTGGGCCTCGACGCACGCTTCGGGGCGGACAAAGCCGCCGCCCGGCTCGAAGTATCCGGTTTCGCCGCCGCGCAGGCGGAACTGCGGGAAGCGCCGCATCACGTCCGCCGCGTCGAGCACCTCATGCGGGATGGCAAAGCGTTTGGCGGCGGCGATCGTGCGGCCGAGGAAGTCGCCCTTGCCGTGATAGCTGGCCGCGCCGGACGCGCCGTCGAGGATCAGCATCCCGCATGGCGTCATCAGCTCGGCGCCGGCTTCCTCCTCCAGCTCCCGCCAGATCTCGTGCGACCGGATCACGAGCGGCACGTAGGCCTCGCCTTCCCCCACGGCGCAGCGGGTGAGGCGCGTTCCGCCGTGGCTGGACCCCCAGGCATGCGGCGGGTCGTAGCGGTCAAGGCCCAGCACGCGCTGGCCGCGCCGGGCAAGCTGCAAGAGGCAGGCGCTGCCCACCGCGCCCAGGCCCACCACGACCGTGTCGAAATGGCCGCTCATCGCGGCAGCCGCGGCGGGTACGGCCCTACTCCGCGGCCACCTGCGTCATCAGCGCGGTCACGGCCGCCCGCGTCGGCGGGGGCAGCAAGGCGAGCGGGGCGACGTGGCCGTCATGATCGATGCCGTAGCCCTGCGCCATGGCGTTTCGCACGATCTCCGGCGCCCAGGTCAGTCGCTTGCGGTGGTCGCCGGCCGTGATCAGCGCGACCTGCACGGGGGCGTCCCCCGCGGCAACCAGGCTGCGCCACGCGCCGCCTGGAGTGGAGAAGCATTCGCCCGCCTCCACCCGCATCGAAACCTCCTCGCCGGGTTCGTTCAGCACGATGTCGAGCGCGCCGGAGAACACGATGGCGACCTGCTTCTCCGCCAAACGGTGCCGGCCCACCTGGTTGCCCGGGGAAAGACGCAGCCACTCGATGGAAAAGCCGTGCGGGTTGCTGATGGGCGCCGCGTGCTCCCGGTCCTCCGTCATGCCGTGGCCGATCACCGGCGCCAGCTCGCTCGCGTGGCCGGGCAGGCAGGAGTCCAGCAGCGCGCGGGTGGACCAGGCGCGCGCTTCCGCCTTGACCACCCGGCGGGCCATCTGCGCTTCCGTGTAGCGCGGCAGGGTGCTGATCTGCTCGGGGCTGAGCGCCGGCATCAAGGCGTCCGCTGCCGGCCGGGGCGTGCCCGCGTCGGTATCGACCAGCATGTTGTCCCGGGTCAGGTGCAGCCCATACCGCGCGGCGTTCTCCAGGATGGAGGGGTGCCAGATGATGCCCCCCGTGTCGTCGCCGCCGAGCGCCGTGAAGATCCAGCCGTCCTCCGCGCCGGTGTTGGTGAAGCCGCGGAAGATCCAGGTGGGGATGGACACGACATCGCCGGGTCCGCCCTGGATTTCCCCATCCTTGCCGTCCGCGCCCCAGCGGAAGGTCCAGGTGCCCCGCTGGATCATGAACACCTCCGCCGTGAAGTGGACATGGAGGTTGTTCACCGTGCCCGGCGGCATCGCGGCGACGCCCAGGCTGAAGCCGTGCGCTTCCGTCAGGTTCACCACCTGGTCGCGCGACTGGGTAACGCCGGGGCCAACCAGCGAATAGTTCTCCTTGCGCTCCGATCCCGGCATCTTGCAGTCGATGAAGGCGACCTTGCACGCCACCATGTCGGACCGCTTGATGAGCCTGGCCCGCGCGTCCTCGGGGCTGATGCGTGGGGCCATCGTGCAATCCTTTCCGCGCCATGGGGCGGCCGGGTTGCCGCCGCACTTGAACATTCCGGCGTTTTAGGCCCGGGCCGAGCCGCTGTCCACGCCGCGTCGGCCGGGCGCATGGTCCCGCCGCCCTGTCGCTTCCTGCTTACGGCATTTGGCTCGACAGGGAGGGCCATTCGGATCAGTTCGTTTTAAATTTGATTTTTCGGCCGATCGCGACCGCGTTTCTACTTTTTGGTTTGCATGGATCGTCTCATTAATATATCTGAACCGCATCGAAATTCCTGTGCCGGCTTCGGCGGGAAGCTCGCCGAAGCGAAACGAACATTTGGAGGATCGAACCGGTGGACCGCCTCAAGACGACCCTGCTCGCGGCATCATGCCTCGCCATCGCGGCCATCGCGCCGGCCCATGCGGGCCAGGTGACGTATTCCAGCTATTCCGTCCTCAACAGCCAGGATGTGACCCTGACCGATGCCGCCCTCGGCATCGTGAACGAGCGCGGCGGAGCGGGCCAGATCACGCTGAACGGCACCAACACGCCCGGCGGCATGATCAGGACCTGGTGCGTCGATGTCGCCCATTACCTGGCGGGTTCCGGCAGCTTCACCACGGGAGGGATGCTGGACAGCGCCGTGAGCAGCAAGGTCAATGCCCTGCTGACGCATGTTGTCCCGACCCTGGGCGAGGACTTCAACAAATCCTCCGCTCTCCAGGTTGCGATTTGGAGGGCCGAGTACGGCAGCGGCCTGACCGTTTCTGCTCCGGAGGGCGTGTCGAGATTGGCCGACAATTACCTGTCCCGGGTTGGCAATGGCGCTTGGGTGGCAGACCCGACGATGCGCGTTGCGGTGCTGTCGGGCGGTGGATCGACACAGGACCAGGCATACCTGACCCCGGTTCCGGAGCCGGCCTCGGTGGCTGTAGTGGCGGCAAGCCTCATCGGGCTGGGGTTGATCCGGCGCAAGCGGGCGTAGGACGCCGGGCGGCAACAGCGGGCGCATTGCGCCCGGCACGGCGCCGCAGAGCCGGGTTTGCTTGACGGACCGGGGCATCCGCCACTTTGATGGGGCGCATGACCCCCGCCCCGCCCCTCGCCCGCAAGGCGCCGCAGCGCATCGAGCAGCTCGGCCGCGTCCGCACGGACGAGTACGCCTGGATGAAGGATGCGAACTGGCAGCAGGTGCTGCACGACCCGGCGGCGCTGCGGGCCGACATCCGCGCCCACCTGGAAGCCGAGAACGCCTACACGGCCGCCGTGCTGTCGGACACCGAGGCGCTGCAGCAGCAGGTCATCGGCGAGATCAAGGGCCGCATGAAGCCGGACGAGGCGAGCCTGCCCAGCCCGGACGGCCCGTGGGAATACTACGCGCGCTACGAACCCGGCGCGCAATATCCGGTGCACGCCCGCAAACCGCGCGGGCAGGCGAACGGCGAGCAGGTCCTGATTGACGCCGCCGCCTTGGCGCAGGGCCACCCCTTTTACGCGCTCGCCGCCGCCCGCCACAGCCCGGACCACCGGCTGTTCGCCTATGCCGAGGACACCCAGGGGTCGGAGGTGTACCGCGTCCGCATCAAGGACCTGGCGACCGGTGCGCTGCTGCCGGAAGCGGTCGAGGACTGCACGGGCAACTTCGCCTGGTCCGCCGACAGCGCGTGGCTGTTCTGGACCTTCCGCGACGAGAACGGCCGCCCGACGCGCATCCACCGCCGCCCGGTGCCGGGTGGGCCTGCCGATGACGTGCTGGTGTATGCGGAGCCGGACCCCGGCTTCTTTCTCCGCATCGGGCGCACCGCGTCACGGGCCTACCTGGTGATCGCCTGCGGCGACCAGCAGACCAGCGAGGCTTGGCTGGTCCCCGCCGCCGACCCGGCGGCAGCCCCGCGCTTGGTCGAGCGGCGGCAGACCGGGGTGCGCTACGACGTGGAGCACTGGGACGGACGCCTGGTCATCCGCACGGACGCGGACGGCGCGGTGGACTTCAAGCTGGTGAGCGCGCCGGAGGACACGCCGGGCCGGGTGCATTGGCGGGACTGGATCGCCCATCAGCCGGGCCGGTTCATCGTCGGCACCGCCGCCTACGCCGGGCACTTCGCGCGGCTGGAGCGGGTGGACGCCAACAACCGCATCGTCGTCACCAGCCGGGACACCGGGCGGGAGCACGTGATCGCGGTGGAGGAGGAGGCGTACGTGCTGCGCCTGGGCGGCGGCTTGGAGTACGACACGGCCACGCTGCGCTATACCTACGAATCACCCACCACGCCGCGGCAGTGGTTCGACTTCGACATGAACACCCATGCGGCGACGCTCCGCAAGACGCAGGAGATCCCGTCCGGCCACGATCCCGCGCAATACGTCGCCCGCCGCCTGCACGCCCGCGCGCCGGACGGCGCGGCGGTGCCCGTCACCGTGCTGATGCGCCGGGACACGCCGGCGGACGGGTCGGCGCCGCTGCTGCTGTACGGCTACGGCGCCTACGGGATGGCGATGGAGCCGTCCTTTTCCATCCGCAATCTCAGCCTGGTGGACCGCGGCTGGATCTGGGCCACGGCGCACGTGCGCGGCGGGTCGGAGAAGGGCTGGGGCTGGTTCCTCGACGGGCGCGGGGCGAAGAAGCCGAACACGTTCACCGACTTCATCGCAGCGGCCGAACACCTGGCGGACGGGGGGCTGGGACACCGTGGCGGTATTGTCGCGATGGGCGGGTCCGCGGGCGGCCTGCTGGTGGGCGCGGTCCTGAACATGCGGCCGGACCTGTGGGCGGGCATCGTCGCCGCCGTGCCGTTCGTCGATGTGCTGAACACCATGTCCGACACCAGCCTGCCGCTCACCCCGCCGGAATGGCCGGAATGGGGCAACCCCATCGAGGACCCCGCCGCCTACGACGCCATCGCTGCCTACTCGCCCTACGACAACCTGGCCCCCCGGCCCTACCCGGCGGTGCTCGCCACCGCAGGCTTGTCCGACCCGCGGGTGACGTACTGGGAACCGGCGAAGTGGGCCGCCCGCCTGCGGGACGCCACGACGGGCGGCAACCCGGTGCTGCTGCGCACCAACATGGACGCCGGGCACGGCGGCGCGGCCGGGCGGTTCGACGCGCTGAAGGACACGGCGCTGCACTACGCCTTCGCGATTTGGGCTTACGAGCACCGCCGGGCATGATCCGGACAAACTCCGCAAAGGAACTCCTGTGAGCGGCTTCAAGAGCACCGAACGCTACATCGCGTCCCGCGACCTGGAAGTCGCGGTCAACGCCGCCGTCGCCTTGCAACGGCCCCTGCTGGTGAAGGGCGAACCCGGCACCGGCAAGACCGTGCTGGCGCACGAGGTCGCGGCCAGCCTGGGCTTTCCGCTGGTGGAGTGGCACGTGAAATCGACCACCAAGGCGCAGCAGGGCTTGTACGAGTACGACGCGGTGTCGCGCCTGCGCGACAGCCAGTTGGGCGACCCCAAGGTGGCGGACATCGCCAACTACATCGTGCGCGGCAAGCTGTGGGACGCCTTCGAGGCGGACCGCCCGCAGGTCGTGCTGATCGACGAGATCGACAAGGCCGATATCGAGTTCCCGAACGACCTGCTGCTCGAACTCGACCGCATGCAGTTCTTCATTTACGAGACCCGGCAGACCGTCGCCGCCAAGCATCGCCCCGTCGTGATCATCACCTCGAACAATGAAAAGGAGCTGCCGGACGCCTTTTTGCGCCGCTGCTTCTTCCACTACATCCGCTTCCCCGACCGCCCGACCATGGAGCGGATCGTGGACGCGCATTACCCCGGCCTGCAGCGCGACCTGGCGCGGGAAGCGTTGACCGTGTTCTTCCAGGTGCGCGACGTGCCGGGCCTCAAGAAGAAGCCCGCGACCTCCGAACTGCTGGACTGGCTCAAGCTCTTGATGATCGAGGACCTGCCGGCGGAGGCGCTGCGCAGCCAGGACGCCAAGCTGGTGATCCCGCCGCTGCACGGGGCGCTGCTGAAGAACGAGCAGGACGTGCACCTGTTCGAGCGGCTGGCGTTCCTGAACCGCCGGGGCGGCTGACGTGTTCGCGCAGTTCGTCTTCGCCTTGCGGGAGGCGGGCGTGCCGGCGTCGATCACCGAGTACCTGACCCTGCTCGGCGCGATGCGGGCGGGGGTCGCGGACTACAGCGTGGAGGATTTCTACTACTTGAGCCGCGCCGCGCTGGTGAAGGACGAGCGGCACCTGGACCGGTTCGACCGTGTGTTCGGCCAGGTGTTCCGGGGGCTGGAGGCGCCGGCGGAGGGCGAGGCCGAGGGTGCCGCGCCGCGCGCCTTGCCGGAGGAATGGCTGCGCCGGATGGCGGAAAAGCACCTGACGCCGGAGGAGCGGGCGCAGGTGGAAGCGCTGGGCGGGTTCGACAAGCTCATGGAAACGCTGCGCCAGCGCCTGGCCGAGCAGCAGGGGCGGCACCAGGGCGGCAGCAAGTGGATCGGCACCGCGGGCACCTCGCCGTTCGGCGCCTACGGCTACAACCCGGAAGGGGTGCGGATCGGCCAGGACAGGAGCCGCCACCGCCGGGCGGTGAAGGTTTGGGACAAGCGCGAGTTCCGCGACCTGGACGACGGCGTGGAGCTTGGCACCCGCAACATCAAGCTCGCCCTGCGCCGGTTGCGCCGCTTCGCGCGGGAGGGTGCCGCGACCGAGCTGGACATGCCGGGCACCATCCGCGCCACGGCGCACAACGCCGGGTCGCTCGACCTGAAGATGGTGCCGGAGCGGCACAATGCGGTGAAGGTGCTGCTGTTCCTCGACGTGGGCGGCTCCATGGATGACCATGTGCGCGCATCAGAAGAACTGTTCTCCGCCGCGCGCAGCGAGTTCAAGCACCTGGCGTTCTTCTACTTCCATAACTGCCCCTACGAGCGCGTTTGGCAGCACAACCACCGCCGCCGCGACGCAACGGTCCCGACCGAGCAGGTGATCCGCACCTACGGCCCCGATTACCGCGCGATCTTCGTGGGCGACGCAACCATGAGTCCCTACGAGATCGCCTCGCCCGGCGGCAGCGTCGAGCACTGGAACGACGAACCCGGCGCCGCCTGGATGGCCCGACTGCTCGGCCAATGGCGGCGCAGTGCCTGGCTTAACCCGGTGCCGCGCAACGAGTGGGGCTTCACGCAATCCGTCGGCATGGTGCGGCAACTGATGGAGGACCGGATGTTTCCGCTGACGCCGGGCGGCCTCGACGAGATGATCCGTGAGCTGAGCCGGTGATTCCTCCATTCGGGCCGCGCCCGGCGGCGCGGCCCGTAGTGGGGGGGGGGACGCCTAGTTCTGCACCCAGCCCCCGTAGCTGCCAACGTTGTCCCGGGTGACGAGTTTGGGAGCCATGAGGACCATCGGGTTTTCCGGCTTCTTGCCGTTCATGATCTCGACCCCGGCCTGCACCGCCATCTTGCCCATCGTGTACGGGTCCTGGCTCGCCGACGCCTGGATCTGCGTTTCACCCTTCAGCGCGCCGACGATGTCCGGCGCGCCGTCCACCGCGGTGATGACGATGCCGGTCCGGTTGAGCTGCTTTGCCGCGAGGTCGCTGCCGATCGCCTGCGGGTCGTTGATGGCGAACACCCCCTGGAGGCTGGGGAACCGGGTGAGGTAGCCCTGCATCACGTTCAGCCCACCGTTGCGATCCCCCTTGCCGTCCTGGTCGAACGACAGCAGCTTGATGTCGGGATACGCGCCCAGCACCTTCTTGCAGCCGTTCACCCGGTCGATCACCGACGACACCTGCGGCCCGTTCTCGATGACGACGTTGCCCTTGTGGTCGATCTTGTCGGCCAGGTACTGGCAGGCGATCTCGCCGGCCTTCACGTTGTCGGTCTGCACCGTGGCGTCGGCCCCCGCGGCGGCCACGTCCACGCCGATCACGACGATTCCCGCCGCCTGTGCCCGCTTCACCGCGGGCGCGATGGCCCGCTGGTCGGCGGCGTTGACCAGGATCATATCGACGCCCGCGGCGATGAAATTGTCCATCTGGGTGAACTGCTTGTTGAGGTCGTAGTCCGCCGAGGCAAGCGTCACCTTGGCCTGCGGGTTGACCTGTTTCGCCGCATCGGTGATGCCCTTGCTGATCGCGCCGAAGAAGGGGTTGCCGAGCGAGCCGACGGTGACGCCGATCGCTTTCAGCTCCTTGGCGGACGCCGCCCCGGACAGAAGAGCCATGGCCGCGCCGGCCAGCAGCAGGGTTCTCAACATCAAGCGTAACCTCCAAGCCCGATTGTTCCGCCGCGGCGGTTGGGCCAAAACCCCGCCGGCGGCGTCCCCGGGCCGGCGGCCCGGGTGCTCTCCATGCGTCAAGCGCTCAGGTGCGGGCGTTGCCCTGCAGCCGGGCGCGGTCGAGCGCCACGGCGCCGATGATCACCAACCCCTTGACGATGAACTGCCAGATGTCCGAGACGCCGAGCAAGGTCAAGCCGTTCGACAGCACGGCGATGATCAGCGCGCCGATCAGCGTGCCCCAGATCGAGCCGATGCCGCCCACGAAGCTGGTGCCGCCCAGGATCACGGCCGCGATGGCGTCCAGCTCGTAGCTTTGCCCGAGCTGCAGGCCGTTGGCGGCATACAGCCGCGCCGCCGACATCACGCCGCCCAGGCCCGCGAGCAGGCCGGACACGCAATAAACGAACAACAGGATGCGCCACACCTTGATGCCCGACAGCCGCGCCGCCGCCGGGTTGCCGCCGACGGCGTAGATCCACACGCCCAGCACGGTGCGGCGCAGCACGAACCAGGATACCACGATCACCACAATGGCGATGATCGCCAGCACCGGGATGCCGAAGCTGGGGGTGATGGGGATGGTCGCGTTGCCGATGGCGGCGAAGGACAGGTCGGGGTTGAAGATGGTGGTGTCGCTGCCCATCAGCCGCGCGAGGCCCCGCACCGCCGTCAGCGATCCAAGCGTCACGATGAACGGCGGCAGCCCGGCAAAGGCCACGAGGCTGCCGTTGAGCAGGCCGAAGAACAGCCCGGTCAGCAGCGCCGCCGGCACGCCGAGCAGGCCCCAGCCCGGGACCAGCGAGACGATCAGCGCCGCCATCGCCGACGCCGCCAGCATGGAGCCCACCGAAAGGTCGATGCCGCCGGTGAGGATCACGAAGGTCATGCCGGCGCCGAGCACGCAGTTGATCGCCGCCTGCTGCGCCACGATGGACAGGTTCTGCGCGCTCAGGAACCGCCCTTCGCCCAGGTAATGGAAGGCGATGGCCAGGATGATCAGCACCGGCAGCATCCCGACCGCCTGGATGACGCTGCGGACCTGCACCTGCCGCGACGACAGCCCGGCGCCGCCGGTGGCCGGGGCAGGCGTTGCGGCAGGGCTGGCGGGCACGGCGGCAGTGGCGGCGGTCTTCTCGTTGACTTCGGACATGTCGGTTTCCCCCCTGTTATGCGGCTCGTGCGGCCGCCCCGGCGCCGTAGGCCATGATGTTCTCCTGGGTGATCGGGGCGCCGCCGGGTCCGCCGACCTCGCCGGCGATGATACCCTCCCGCATCACCAGCACGCGGTCGCAGGTGCCGATGATCTCCGGCAGCTCGCTTGAAATGACGATGATGCCGATGCCGCGCTGCGCCAGCTCGTCGATGATGCGGTAGATCTCCGACTTCGCGCCGATATCGACGCCGCGGGTCGGCTCGTCGAGGATCAGCACCTTCGGCCCGGTTTCCAGCCAACGCGACAGCAGCACCTTCTGCTGGTTGCCGCCCGACAGGCTGCCGACCGTGACCGCCGGGCTGGCCGCGCGGACGCGCAGCGCCTTGAACGCTTCCGCCGCGCGCCGCCGCCCGGCCGCCAAGTCGAGCACGCCGCCGCGCTTGGCATCCCGCTCGATCACGCCGAGGTTGATGTTGGTGCCGCAAGGGAGGTCAAGGAACAGCCCCAGCCCCTTGCGGTCCTCGGTGAGGTAGGCGATGCCGGCGGCCAGCGCGTCCTCCGGACCGTGCACCGTCAGCACGCTGCCGTTCAACGCCACCTTGCCCCCGGTCTTGGGGTCCGCGCCGTAGATCAGCCGGGCCAGCTCCGTCCGCCCGGAGCCGACCAGCCCGGCGATGCCGAGCACCTCGCCCTGGTGCAACTGGAGGCTGCACGGCTTCACGCGCCGGCCGCCGTCGGTGATGCCTTCCACCTCCAGGATCACCGGGCCGCGCCCGTTGTCCGTCGGCTTGTGCGTCTTGGTGTAGAAGCTCGACAGGTCGCGCCCGACCATCATCTTCACCAGCGCTTCCGCGCTCAGCTCGTCCCGCGTCAGCGTGCCGACGTAGCCGCCGTCCCGCAGCACGGACACGCGGTCGGCCAGCTCGTACACCTCCGCCATGCGGTGGCTGATGTAGATCAGCGCGATGCCGTCGGCGCGGAGCTGGCGCACCAGCCCGAACAGCCGGTCGGTCTCACGCGAGGACAGCGCCGTGGTCGGCTCATCCAGCACCAGGATCTTCGACTGCGCGTGCAGGGCACGTGCGATCTCGACCAACTGCTGCTCGGCGATGGACAGGCCGCCCACCGGCGTGTCGGGGCCGAACGGCGCGCCGAGACGTTCCAGCACCGGGCGGCAGCCATCCCGCATCGCGCGGCGGTCGATCCGGCCGCCGCGCGCCGGCTCGGTGCCGAGATAGATGTTCTCGGCCACCGTGAGGTTGGGCGCCAGCGCCAGCTCCTGGTAGATGATGGCGATGCCCTGGCGCTTGGCGGCGATGGGGTCGGCGATGGCGACGGGCTTGCCGCCGATCAGCAACTCGCCGCCGGGGTCGGCCTGGTAGGCGCCGGACAGGATCTTCATCAGCGTGGACTTGCCCGCGCCGTTCTCCCCCATCAGCGCCAGCACCTCGCCGCCCCAAGCCTTGAGCTGGACGTTGTT
>CAXTUO010000022.1:0-14606 GCA_964247175.1 uncultured Acetobacteraceae bacterium
GGCATCGTCGGGCCGGCCCGCTTCGCCCGGCGCGCGGGCCGGAACGAGTCGCTGTTCCATCTCGGCAACGGCGTGATCAACCTGGTGATCCTGGCCACGGCGCCCGTTTTCGGCACCGGCATCGTGTTCTGGATGATGGGCTTGACGGCGGTGGCCAGCGTGGCAGCCGCCTGGGCGGTGCCCGGGCAGGCCATCGACCATGAGGTGGCCCGCGGCTTCACGCCCGACGACGCCGGGCACGGGGCGCGGCCCTCGCCTTGGCGCCTGCTGCTGACCAGCCGGCCCTTGCTGGTGTTCGCCGGGTGCGGGGCGCTGTTCCACCTGGCCAACGCCGCCATGCTGGGCCTGGTCGCCCAGAAGCTTGCCGTGGGGCACCCCGGCCAGGGCATCGCCTTCACCGCCGCCTGCGCCATCGCCGCGCAATGCGTCATGGTGCCCACCGCCGCGCTGGCCGGCGGGCGGGCCGACATCTGGGGGCGCAAGCCGCTGCTGCTCGCCGCCTTTGCGGCGCTGGCCTTGCGGGGCGTGCTCTACACCGTGTCCGACAACCCGGCTTGGCTGATCGGCGTGCAGTTGCTGGACGGGGTGGGGGCGGGGCTGACCGGCGCGTTGTTCCCGGTCGTGGTGGCGGACCTGACGCGCGGCAGCGGGCACTTCAACGCTGCCGGCGGCGCCATCGGCACCGTGCACGCGGTGGGCGGGATCGTGAGCGGGGCGCTGGCCGGGGAGGTCGTGGTCTTGGCCGGATACGGGGCAGCCTTCCTGCTGCTCGCCGCCATCGCCGCCCTCGGCGCCGCGCTGTTCTGGCTGGCAATGCCCGAAACGCGCGACCCCGACGCACGCCGCCTCCGTTGAGGTCGGGCAACTTCGCCGCCTTTGCGGAGTCTGATCCGGGGCAGGGACGGGGCCTGAAGCGCGCCACGATGCCGGACACTGCCACCCGTCCGCGAGTCCGGCTCGGGCCTTGGCTGGGCGCCGATCCTCGACCCGGCCGCCGTGGCCGCGGCGCTGGACGTGCCCCGGTCTGGACCCTCGTTGGCTGCTCCGGTCTCGTAAGCGGCTGTTTACTGACAGCCTTCGTCGGCGCGCTGGAGGGACGATGCCGCAGGGTGGAGCCGCTGCTCAACGCTGGGTCCGGGCGCTGACCAGGCGTTCGACCAGCACTGCGGCGATGATGATCGAGCCGATGGCCGAACCCTGCCAGAACGGCGACACGCCCAGCAGGTTGAGGCCGTTGCGGATCATCACCATGATCGACACTCCGATCAGCGTGCCGGCGATCGAGCCGCGGCCGCCGTAGAGGCTGGCGCCCCCGATCACCACCGCGGCAATGGCGTCGAGTTCCAGTGCGGTGCCGGCGAGCGGGTCGATGGACAGGATCTGCGCCGACAGCAGCACGGCGGCAACCGCCGAGAGCGCGCCGGAGATCACGTACGGCAATACGCTGTAGCCGAGCACGTTCAACCCGGCGGTGCGCGCCGCCTCCCGGTTGGAGCCGATCGCGTAGATGGTGCGCCCTCCCTTGGTGTAGGTCAGGTAAAGCCAGGCCAGCACATACAACGCGCCCAGGATCGCGACGTTCATCGGGATGCCGAGCACCGGGAAGTAGACCATGTCGCCGAGCGATGCCGGCAGGTCCGAGATCGCGGTCGCACCCGAGAAGATGTAGGCGAGGCTGCGGCCGATCGCCATCACGCCCAAGGTGACGACAAAGGCGGCGAGGCCGAAGCGGGCGATCAGAAAGCCGGAAAAGGCGCCGACGGCTCCCCCCGCCAGCACGCCGAGAACCACCGCCGGCGCGATGCCGACATGCCGGACGGCCAGGCCGAACAGGATTCCGGTGACGCCGAGCACCGCGCCAACCGAAAGGTCGATGCCGCCGGTCAGGATGACGAAGGTCATGCCGATCGCGACGATGCCCACGACGACCGACTGGTCGAGCAGGTTGAGCAGGTTGTTGGATTTCAGGAAATACGGCGACAGCACCGAAAGGGTGGCGGCGATCAGCAGGGCAAGCGCCAGCATGCGGACCTCGAGCCGGGACGACAGGCGCCGGGCGATCGAAGGGGGGTGGACCGTATCGGTCATGCGTCGGCTCCGGACGGTGCGGTCGGATGCAGGGTCACACAGCCTTGGCGAACTGCGCCTGGATGCGGCCGCGGATCGGCGCCGGATCGGGCGGCGCCCTTGTGGCCGCGAGCGAAAGGCCGATCCAGCCGAGATCGTGGCCGCGATGGCTGCGCACCTGGGTCAGGAGAGTGGAGCGGCCATCGGGGGCTTCCGCGACAAAGCCCTCGGCGCGCGCTTGCAGGGCAGCGGGGATCGCCGAGGCGCGGATTTCCGGAGTATCGCCGGCGCGGAACGTCGGGTCGGCCGCCGGGTCGGCGACGACGCAGTCGAGGCAGAACACCCGGTCGGCATCGAGCAGCGCCCAGAACGCGGCGCCGCCATGGGCGGCGGTCAGCTCGCGCAGAATGGCGGCGTTGCGCTCCATCGAGCTGCGCGGCGCCGCGAGCAAGGTGAGCTTCTCCTCGTCGAGCACGGCGCCGGGCATGTCGGCGATGGACGTGCCGTCGCTGACGACGACGACCCGGTCGCTCAGCGTCAGCAGCTCTTCGAAGTCCGACGACACCAGCAGGATCGCCGTACCGGCGGCGGCGACGTCGCGCAGCATGGCGTAGATCTCGGTGCGGGTGGCGATATCGACGCCCTTGGTCGGCTCGTCGAGGATCAGCACCTTGGGCGCGAGCAGGAGCCAGCGGGCGATGATGATCTTCTGCTGCATGCCGCCGGAGAAGTTCAGCATGTTGGCGTCGAGCAGCCGGTGCGCCGGCAGGCCGAGCCGGCCCAGCAGGGCGGCGATCTCGGCATCGCGGGCCGCGTAGCCGAGGGCGAAGCCGCGATGCGCCGAAAGGTGGCCCAGCAGAAGGTTCTCCCGGACGGTGAAATCGGGAACGATGCTCTGCGTGCGCCGGTCTTCCGGCACCAGGCCGAGCCCGGCGCGGATGGCGTCGGCCGGGCGCTTCGGGTCGAACGGCCGGCCGGAGAGCGCCAGGGTGCCGCCAGTGCGCGTACGGATGCCGAAGATCGCCTCGACCGTTTCCGACCGGCCGGCGCCGACCAGCCCGCCCAGGCCGAGGATCTCGCCCGCCCGCAGCGTGAACGACACGTCCCGCACGGCCGGCGGGGCGTGCAGGTGGGAAACCTCCAGCACAACCGGCCGGTCCGCGGCCCGGCCCGGCGCCGAGGCCCGTCGCGTCTGCGCGGCCACATCCTGGCCCACCATGTGACGGATGATGTCGGCCTGGCTGAGCGAGGGCGTGTCGAGCGAGGCGGCGACCGTCCGTCCTTCGCGCATCACGGTGACCCGGTCGGTGATGGCGAACACCTCCTCGAGCCGATGCGAAACGAACACGAGGGCGCGGCCTTCGCCGCGCAGCGTCGCCATGATGTCGAACAGGCGCTCGACCTCGCCCGGGCTGAGCGAGGCGGTGGGTTCGTCGAAGATCAGCAGCTCGGCGCGCAGCGCGAGCGCCTTGGCGATCTCAACCAGCTGCCGCTGCGCCGACGAAAGGCGCCGCACCTCCGCATCCAGCGGCAGGGCGGCTTCCTGGCCGAGGCTGCCGAGCAGCTCGCTTGCCCGGCGCCGCAGCGCGCTGCGCGACAGCCGGCCCGGCGCGCCGAGTTCCGGCAGGAAGATGTTCTCCAGCACCGAAAGGTCAGGCGCCAGGCTGGTTTCCTGGGTGACCAGCGCGATGCCGGCCGAGAGCGCGTCGCGCGGCGAGCGCAAGGCGAGCGCCGTGCCGCGCCAAAGGAGCTGCCCGCGATCGGGCCGGACATGGCCGCTGATGACTCGGGCCAGGGTGGACTTGCCGGCGCCGTTGGCGCCGAGCAGCGCGTGCACCTCGCCGCAAGCGGCTGACAGGGTGGCGCCTTGGAGCGCACGGGTGCTGCCAAAGGCTTTCTCGATGCCGGACGCTTCCAGCGCCGCTGCGGGGTGGACCGCGGCGGCCTGGGCGATGTCCGGCGTGCTCAGCTCAGCTCGCCCGCGAACACGGTCTGCTTGATGGTCGGCAGCATCTCCGCGACGTTCTCGGCGGTGACGGCCAGGACCGGCACGCTGATCTGCTTCTCCGGCGCCTGCCCGTTCATGTGCGCCAGCAGCGCCTCGGCCGATTTCTGCCCCATCAGGTAGGGCTGCTGCATGCCGGAGCCGACCACCTGGCCCTGCTTGATGAGGTCAACCAGCTCGGGCGTGCCGTCGAACGCCGCGACCAGCACGTCGCCGCTGCGCCGCCCGGCCTTGAGCGCCCGCAGCGCGCCGAGCGTCGGCTGGTCGGTCTGCACCCAAAGGCCGCGCATGCCGGGGTTGCCGGTCAGCATGTCCTGGGTGAACTTGAACGTTTCGTCGGTCGAGTAGCTGGCCATCTGCTGCAGCCCGGCCTCCTTGGCGATGCCGGCCTCGGCCATCGCCTTGCGGAACCCGGCAGTGCGGGCTTGGCCGTTCTTGCGGGCCTGCGAGATGGCGACGATGCCGACCGACCCGTCGGCCCAGCCCTTGGCTTTCAACGCCGCCGCCAGCGCCTGGCCGACGCTGTAGGCGCCCTGGAAGTTGTCGGAGATGACGAACGACACATACTCGCCGCTGTTGGTGCCGATGTCGGACACCACGGCCGGGATGTTGGCGCGGGCGGCCAAGGCCAGCACGCTCGGCGCCGTGGAGCTGTCGGTCGGCGAGATGCAAATGCCGGCGACGCCGCGCGAGATGGCGTCCTGCGCGTTGGAAAGCTGGGTTTGCGCGTTGTTGTGGCTGTCGAGCGCGGAGAAGGTGAAGCCGGCTTTCGTCGCGGCGGCCTCGATCCCGCGCGACAGGTAGCGCCAGAACGGCAGGTCGAGGCCTGGCGTGATATAGACGATCTCCTTGCCGGCGGCGCGCGCGAACCGCGCGGCGAAGGGGGTGGCGAGCGCCGTGGTGGCGGCGGCCTTGAGCAGCGTGCGGCGTTCCATGGTGTTCCTCGGGCGTTCTTGTTGCGCGGGCATGGGGCCTGCGGGCCGGTCTGTCCCGGCCGTGGCATGATCAACAGGCGGTAGCGGGCGTCAAGCCATCCTGCGCCTGGAAGCACGTCAGGGCCGCATGGCGCCGGCCATGTTCAGGTGCAGCGAGTACACCGACGTGCTCGCGGTCATGAACAGGCGGTTCCGCTTCTTGCCGCCGAAGCAAAGGTTGGCGCAGCCCTCCGGCAGGTGGACCTTGCCGATCATGTCGCCGTCCGGTGCATAGCAGCGGACGCCGTCCTCGGCCGGGTCGCTCCATCCCATGCTGCACCACACGTTGCCCTCGGCGTCGGTGCGCAGCCCATCCGTCATCCCCGGCGCGAAGTTCTCGGCGAACACCCGCCCGTTCGCGAGGCGCGCGCCGTCCACGTCGAAGACCCGGATATGCGACGGGCCGCCATGGGTGATGCCGGTATCGACGACATAAAGCCGGCGCTCGTCGGGCGAGAAGGAGATGCCGTTGGGCCGGGTGAAGTCGCCCGCGACGACGGTGGCGCCGCCGGTGCGGGGATCGAGGCGATAAACGTTGCGCGGCAGTTCGGCCGGGGCAGCGTGGCCCTCGTAGGGTCCGTCGATGCCGTAGCCGGGGTCGGTGAACCAGATGGCCCCATCGGCGGCGACGACGATGTCGTTGGGGCCGTTCAGCGGCTTGCCGGAGAATTCGTCCATCAGCACGGTGATGCTGCCGTCCAGCTCGGTGCGGGTGACGCGGCGAGTGTCGTGCTCGCAGCTGATCAGCCGCCCTTCGCGGTCGCGCGTGTTGCCGTTGATGTGATTGCTGGGCGTGCGGAACACACTGACGTGGCCGTCGTCCTCGAGCCAGCGCATCATGCGGTTGTTGGGAATGTCGCTCCAGATCAGGTAGCCGCCATCGGCAAAGTAAACAGGCCCCTCGGCCCAACGGAACCCAGTGGCGATCCGCTCGATCGCGGCATTGCCCTGCCGGGCGGTGAAGCGCTTGTCGAGCACCTCGACGCGCGGGTCGGGATAGCGGGTGCCGGGAAGGTGGCCGAGCGGCAGGCGGAGGCCGTCGGTCGCCTGGTAGCTCATGCCGCCGTGTGAGTGTTCATGCATGGGAGCGTTTCCTTGTCGGTCCTGTCCTAAGCTCTCGTTTCCTTTGCAGGTGGAAGCCCTTCCTGCCCGGCCGCGCGGGAGCACGACAAGAAAGTCGCTTCCAGCCGGAGCACGGGAAGCCGATACAGGAAGTTGAGGCAACCCCCATGCCGCGATTTCGTATGCTACTCGGTGAGGCATCGCCCGTGAACGGCCCTCCGGCAATAGGAAGAGTTGATGAGCGACATATCCAAGCCCACGGCAAGGCGCGGCGGGCACCTCGTCTTGCGCATGCTTGCCTCGTTCCCCATCGCCTGCTTCACGTGCGCGCTGCTCACGGATGCCGCCTATGTGCAGACAACCAACATCATGTGGACGGACTTTTCGTCCTGGCTGCTGGCGGCGGGGATGGCCGGCGGCGTGGTGGCCGCCATCGCGGGCATCGTGAGCTGGCTGACCCATCGCCGCGACCCCGCGCAGCGGCCCGGCTGGCCTTTCATGCTTGGCAGCCTGCTGGTCCTCGCGATCGCGTTCCTCAACAACCTGGTGCATAGCCGCGACGCCTGGACTTCGGTGGTGCCGACCGGCCTTGCACTCTCACTCGTCACCGTCCTGCTCATGCTGGCAACCGCCTGGCTCGCCTCCAGCGCGGGCCGGCGGCAAGGCGTGGCAATGCCATTCTCAGGAGCACGCCAATGACAGCCGGCCCTTCTAAGCTGAGGCGGCGGCTCGCGCTTGCGGGCGTCGCAGTCGCCGCCCTGACCGGTGCCGCCCCCGACGACTTCGACGTTAAGACGCAGATCGGCCCCAACCCCGTCCTGCCGGAGCCGCAGCAGTACCTGATCCCACCGATGCATCTCGCCAAGGTGGTCGGCTGGAAGGAGGGGGAAACGCCCACAGTGCCGGACGGCATGAAGGTCACGGCAATGGCCACCGGCCTTGTTCACCCGCGTTCGGTTTACACGCTGCCGAATGGCGACGTGCTGGTAGTCGAGTCGCAAAGCCCCGGCCTCGACCCTGTTACCCGCCCGAAGAACATCGTGATGGGCTGGGTCGAGTCGTTCGTCACCTCGGCCGGGTCAGGCCCGGGCGCCAACCGCATCACCCTGCTCCGCGACACCCATGGCGACGGCACGTATGATGTCCGCACCGTGTTCATCGATCACTTGTACTCGCCGTTCGGCGTCGCGCTGGTCGGCAACGACCTTTACGTCGCCGACACCGACGCCGTCCTGCGCTTCCCCTACACCCCCGGCGCCACCAGCATCGCCGAGCCCGGCACCGTGCTGACGCCGCTGCCCGGCGGGCCCATCGACCACCATTGGACCAAGAGCCTGGTCGCCAGCGAGGACGGCTCGAAGCTCTACGCCGGTGTCGGCTCCAACAGCAACATCACCGAGAACGGCATCGGCGCCGAGCTCGACCGCGCCTCCATCTGGGAGATCGACCGCGCGACCGGCGCCCACCGCATCTTCGCCGACGGCCTGCGCAACCCGAACGGCCTGAGCTGGGAGCCGCAAAGTCATGCGCTCTGGGCCGTGATCAACGAGCGCGACGAGCTCGGCCCGGACCTCGTGCCCGACTACATGACCTCGGTGAAGGACGGCGGGTTCTACGGCTGGCCGTACAGCTACTACGGCCAGCACGTCGATCCGCGCGTGAAGCCCGAACGGCCGGACCTGGTCGCCAAGGCCATCGTGCCCGACTATGCGCTCAGCTCGCACGTCGCCCCGCTTGGCCTCGTGTTCGACACCGGCAACGGCCTGCCGGCGAGATACAGCGGTGGCGCCTTTGTCGGCGAGCACGGCAGTTGGAACCGGCAGATCCTCAACGGCTACAAGGTCGTGTTCGTGCCTTTTGCGAACGGCAAGCCGAACGGCACGGCCGAGGACGTCGTCACCGGGTTCTTGGACCAGGACGGCCACGCCCGTGGCCGCCCGGTCGCCGTGGCGTTGGACAAGGCGGGTGCGCTGATGATCGCCGATGATGTCGGCAACACCGTGTGGCGCGTGACAACCGACACCCGGAAACAGGCCGCACGGACGGACTGAACCGCACACGGGGCGGTTCGGTTCAGACGGGAAGAGGACGGGCGCTCCCTTTGTGCGTCAGACTCGGATACGGTCGTGACCGAAGTTCTGCGGGCACTGACCGCATTCTCCACCCGGCTCCGCTGGGCACAGGGCGGCGTCAGCTACCCGGCTACGCGGCCGCCTTGAGCAATCGTTCGTGCCCTTGAACTTGGCCCGGGTCCAGAACTGTGCTGCCGCGAGGCCGAGGGGCAAGCCAACGGGGGAGACCACCAGGCTCGCGTGCATGAGCAGGCGCTTGTCACCGAAAACCCCGCAGGCCAACCCGCCATCAACTTGAGGTTGATCACCCTCCACTGTGCCCACCCGGTCCACCACCGCACCACCCACGCTGGACATCGTGTCCTCGCCCGCAACAGCCCCGCCCGAAGCGGAGCCATGGTCGCCACAACGCCCGGAACAGTGATGCTGCAAAGGATGCGGGCAATCGGAAGCCACAGCGCACGCTTACCTGCGCGAAGGCCGTCAGCCTCGACCCGCTGTTGGCCTTGGGCACAGCGTGATCAGAACTGAACGGCCCTGGCTCTCGGCCAGGCATACGAGATGCGCTCGCCCGAGCGGAACCGTTCGCCGCGGCTGATCAAGCTGCCGACGTCGCTTGCGATGCAGGACGGCGAACTCGTGTGCCGCGCGTTTGAACTTGCCACCCCATCGCGACCTGGATGACGCCGTGCAGCTCACCCAGCGTGCAGGTGCTTGGCACCAGAACGCGCCGCCATGCCATCGGGCTGATGCCGAGCAGCCAGACCTCGGCCTGCACAACCTCGGCCCCACCGGCGTCGGCCGCTGAGGAAACAGCTCCAACGCCCGGTCTGGGAACTGACCCCCGAGTTGGGTTCCCATTCATCTTATGTTCATTTTCTCCTGTTGTAATGGGCTCCGAGGTTTCCGGGGGGAGTGCCATGTATCGCGCCGCAATACTGGCCGTTGCCGTCTGGTGCAGCATGGCGCTCGGCGCTTCAGCGCAGCCGGCCAGCTCCGAAGACCTCCGCCGGGATTTCGCGCGCCCGACATCCGTGCCGTTTCCGATGGATAATCTGTACACCGCCGAACGGGACATTCTTGGCCGGACGCTGTTCTTCGATCCCCGGCTATCCGGTTCCAACCTCCTGTCTTGTGCGTCTTGCCACAATCCGTCGTTCGGATGGGGCGATGGCCAGGCGCTCGGCAGGGGTCACGCGATGGTACAGCTCCAGCGCCGCTCTCCCACGCTCCTCAACGTTGGCTGGGGCCGCAGCTATTTCTGGGACGGCCGGGAAGCGGCGCTGGAGACCCAGGCTCTCGGCCCTATCTCGGGTCAAGCTGAAATGAATATGCCGCTCGGAGACCTGCCGGGAAAAATCGCCTCCATCGCAGGATATGCTCCTTTGTTTCAGGCGGCATATCCCGGAGAGCCGATCTCGATCACCACGATTGCGCGGGCGATCGCCACGTTTGAGCGTGGCCTTGTCAGCAGCCGGTCCGCATTTGACCGGTGGGTGGAGGGTGACGATGCCGCGCTTAGCGAGGCAGAGCGCCGTGGCCTTGATGTCTTCGTAGGACCGGCCCGGTGCGCAAGCTGTCACAGCGGCTGGGCGTTCACGGACGGGCTTTTCCATGACACCGGCCTGCCGTCGTTGGATGTCGGCCGGGGTGCGCAGGAGCCTGACAACCCGCTTGCACGGTTCGCCTTCAAGACTCCGGGTCTCCGCGACACGGTCAGGCGTGCTCCGTATATGCACGATGGCAGCCTGCCCACGCTGGAGTCCGTCATACGCTTCTATGAGGCTGCACAGCAGGAGCGTCCAAGCCGCTCCCCGCTTATCCAGCCGCTCAACATCACGGCTGAGCAGCGAGCCGACCTCCTCGCCTTCCTGCAGACGCTCACCGGGCCGCCGCAGGAGTTCGCGGCGCCGGCATTGCCGCACTGAATGGTTGTCGTTCGATCATGAGCATTCGCAAGTCGCTGTTGACCGGTCTTGCCTGCCTTGCGGCGTTTGGCGCGCTTCAGGGCGGAGCCGCCCTGCTCGGCAGCCAGAGCCTGCAGCGGCAACTGGCCGCGCAAACGGAGCTGCTCGCAACGGTCACGCACTCCGCCTCCGCCCAACTTGCGTTCGAGCGTGCGGACCGGGCCGCCCAGGCGAGCAGGGGCGCGGCCAATCCGGCGCGGCGCCTTGAGTTCGCAGAGTCGTTCCGGGCCGAAGCTGCCATCCTGCGGGGCGCACTCGTTTCCGCGGCAGCGTTGGAGCCTGCGATGGCAACCGTTCTGCGCTCGACGGCCGACTGGGTTGAGCAGACCGACTTGCGTCTTCCGGGCAGCAAGGCGGGTCCACAGGCTGCGCTGCTGCGTGACGACCTCCTGTCCGAGATGAACGACGCGCGCCAAAGGGACATCGCCCTCGCGGTGGCGGCGATGCTTCATCGTGCCGAGGCAACCCGCGCCGAAGCAGTGGACGTGGCCATCAGGGCGCGAGGGGCAATCTTCGCGATCGTGGCGCTATCATTGCTCGCCAGCCTCCGGCTCGCATTCATGCTGCGCCGCCGCGTGCTCCGGCCATTGAGCCAACTCACCGACACCACGCTGAAGTTGGCGGCCGGCGAACTCAGCTGTTCGATCGACGGAGTGACCCGAGACGACGAGATCGGCGCTGTTGCAACAGCCCTCGAAACGTTGCGCCGGGGGACGTTGCATACCCTCACGGTCGAGGCTGCGGCCGCCAAAGAACGGTCCGCCTCTGACGCGCGCATACGCTTTCTTGCGCACCACGACCAGCTGACCGGGTTGGCGAACCGCGCCATGCTGCACGAGCGGCTCGAGCACTCAGTGGCGCTGGCGCGGCGTTCCGCTCAACGGATGGCGCTGTTCTGGATCGACCTTGATTGTTTCAAGGAGGTGAATGATTCCCGCGGTCATGCGGCAGGCGACGCACTGCTCCGGGAGGTCGCGCGACGTCTTCTTGAAACCGTACGGGAAACGGACACGGTTGCTCGCCTTGGCGGTGATGAGTTCGTGGTCATCCAGGTCGGTGCAGAATGTCCGCACGCAGCCGACCAACTCGCAGAACGGTTGGTCGCCGTGCTGTCGGAGCTGTACGAGGTCGGCAACGGCGAGCATGCCGTTGTAACCGCGTCGATTGGCGTCGCATTGTTTCCAGATGATGGCGAAGACGCAGGAGCGCTGCTCGCGAATGCGGACTTGGCCATGTACCGGGTCAAGGCAAGCGGCCGCAATGGCTATGCTTTCTTCCAAGCAGAGATGGATCAGGAAGCACACGCACGACGAAGCCTGGACCAAGACCTTCGCCTGGCGTTGCCGCGGCAGCAATTGGCAACGGTGTACCAACCCCAGCTCGACTTGCTCACTGGCGAGGTCGTGGGCTTTGAGGCATTGCTGCGCTGGCACCATCCCGAGAGGGCCCAGGTTCCCCCCAACTTGTTTATTCCGGCCGCAGAGTCCAACGGCACCATTGTCTCGATCGGAGCGTGGGTCCTCCAGCAGGCTTGCAGAGAAGCGATGCGCTGGACCGTTCCTTTGCGGGTTGCGGTCAACGTTTCGCCCATCCAGTTCTTGCAGTGCGACATGGCGGCGCTTGTGGCGGAGGCCCTATCGACCAGCGGACTCGATCCGTCGCGTTTGGAGATCGAGGTCACGGAGGGCGTCCTGATCCGCGATCCCGTTCGGACTTTGGACGCACTGCGGCGCATCCGGCTTTCCGGAGTGACAGTAGCGCTCGACGATTTTGGTACGGGATACTCGTCCCTGAGCACCTTGCGGGCTTTCCCATTCGACCGGATAAAAATAGACCGGTCGTTCGTGAAAGACTTGGCATCGAGCCACGACGCCGCCGCTATCGTGCATGCAGTGCTCGGACTGGCGCGGGGCCTGGGCCTTCCAGTCATCGCCGAAGGGGTAGAGAACCAGGAGCAGCTTGCCCTTCTCAAAAACGAAGGTTGCGCAGAAGTGCAGGGTTATCTTGTTGGAAAGCCGCAGCCGGTGGCCGCCTTTGCAAACATCACCGGTGGCGCGGCGGCACGCGTAAAGGCCAGCTTGTTGATGCGTGGATGACCGTCTTGGAATGGGCCCATGCATCCGAGCGGTACAGTGTACTGTCGTAAGGGGGACGCGTGGGAGTTTCTGCGGCTGACGTGACCCTCCCCCAGAAGTGTTCCGCCGGAGAGTTGCCCGGGTGGGCCGGGCCTGGCCTCGACGCATAGGGGGCGAACCCACCCAGCTCCTGGCCGGGCGTCCAAATGGCGGTGCCCTCCCGGCCGAACCGAGGTCGTCGTGACCTCCGCCCAGTGAGTGCCAATCCATCCTGGTCGGAGGTGCCCTGAGCACACCGCCCAACGATGTCCCGGTCCATGGCCTGAACCGCATGCTTGAGCTGGAACGCTCAAGCTACGTCCGCATGGCCTGCCCCCGAACGGGGTCAGTGCATTGATACCCCTGATCCCTGCACCATGCTGGCCCGCGTGGCTCCGACGGCGACAAAAAGGTCGAGGCGCGTTTTCCACGCCCGTTATGGAAACGTCCTTCGGACAATGGCTTGCATCTGGCCCGGCGAGCAGACACATCACCTGTGATGTGATGAACGCTGGCGCGTGAGGCTGGTGATGGATGCGGATGCTGTGGTTGCGGCGATGTGCAGCCCGGGCGGCGCCTCGGCCGCGTTGCTGCGTGCCGCACGGGAGAGCCGGGTGACACTGCTGGCGACCGCGCCTTTGTGCATCGAGTACGAGAGCGTATGCAGCCGACCCAAGCATGTCGAGGCAGCCGATTTCAGCTCGGCGGACTTCGCCGTGTTCCTGATGCCGTGGTGGATTTGGTGGGGCCGGTCCAGGCTTGGTTCCTGTGGCGGCCCCAGTTGCGCGACCCTGGCGGCGAGCTGATGCTGGAAGCGGCCGTGAATGGGCGGGCAGAGGCCATCGCCACCTTCAACCGGCGTGGCTTCCTGTCCGGTGCGACGACCCGCTTCGGCGTTGACGTGCTGCTGGGAGCGCCTGTGCTGCTGGGCACCAAGGGATCAGGATATGACGGTGGAGATTGTCTCAATAATCGGAGGGCTCGCTGCGGCGGCATCGACGTCGAGCTTTGCTCCGCAGGCTTGGAAGATCATCAAGACTCGAGAAACCAAGGGCATCTCGGTCGGTATGTATGGGATCACCGTGGTCGGGTTTGCGCTGTGGTTCGCCTACGGCCTCATGCTCGGGCAATGGCCGTTGATCTTCACCAACAGCATCTGCCTGCTCCTGTCGGCATTCATCCTGCTGATGAAAGTCCTGTCGCCGCAAGCCAAGGACGCCGTGGCGGACACCCTGGACCCGGCCGTTGAGAAGCCCTGACCCAAGACGGTCGCAGCGGATGGCGCACATCGACGCCGACGCCGGGCAGGTCGGGCGGCGGCGGCGTTCACCAAGAAAGAGGCCGACAACGGCTTCCAAGCGGGTTCCTGGCTCGACCAGGTGGCAGCCTGGCAGAAAGCGTCCGGAGATGTCGCCCAGGCCCGAGCCGAAGCTCCCATTGGCCGGCTCAAGCAACGCCCATTCTCCTGGGCGATGCAGTGCCGTCGCTTGCGCCGAAACCGGGGGAACGCGGGCGCCGTCCCGATCCGCCGGGGCGTGCTCCTTGGTTGCGGCCGTCCCGGGGCGTTCCGGTTGACGTGCCGGCACGCGGCCCATAGCCTCGATTTTCCAACGAAAGGCCGCAATTAGCGGCCGGGGCAGGAGGAAACATGGTTGTCCGTCTCGTGCGGGGCATCGCCGCCGCATTCTGCCTCCTTGCCTGGTTCGTCCCTGCCCAGGCGGAAACGCGCACGGTCGGCTACAGCGTTGCGACGCTGGCCAATCCGTTCTTCCAAGGCATGACGCGGGGCGTGCAGGACGGCATCAAGGCGCATCCCGACCTCAAGCTCATCAACACGAGCGCCAATGGCGACGCGACCACGCAGGCCAACCAAACCCTCGACCTCATCAACCAAGGCGTGGCGGCGCTGATCCTCAACCCGATCAGCGCCGACGCGATCGTGCCCGTGGTGCGCCAGGCGAACCGGAAAGGCATCCCGGTCTTCACCCTCGACCGCGGCGCCGCATGCGGGGACTGCCAGGTCAACTTCCTGGAAACCGACAACGAGGCGCTGGGGCGCGAAGGAGCGGACTTCATCGCGGCGCAGCTCAAGCAACGCTACGGCGAGGTCCGCGGCAACGTCGTGGACCTGGAGGGACTGCTCGGCACCACGGCAGGCGACGGGCGGGAGAAGGGTTTCGCCGAGCAGTTCGCCAAGCTGCAGCAGGCCAACCCCGGGCTCAAGCTGATCGCGCGCCAGGCGGCGGACTTCGATCCTGCCAAGGCCTTCAACATCCTGACCCAGCTGCTCGCCGCCAACAGCCAGATCGACGCGGTGTTCAACGGCAACGACGACAACGCGGTCG
>CAXTUO010000023.1:0-14398 GCA_964247175.1 uncultured Acetobacteraceae bacterium
GGACGGGCAACGCCGCGTAGCTGCTGCGATACAGCGGGAACAGTCGCTCATAAAGGGCGGCGAGCGCCGGGTCCGGCGCCTCGGCCGCACCGCCGCCGCCCAGCCAGTCGCGGGCGCACTCGGCCATGCCGTTGTAACAGCCGAGCGAGACCGCGGCGACCATCGCCGCCCCGGCGGCCCCCGCCTCCGCTTGGGCTGCGCCACGCACCGGGCGACCCAGGCAGGCCGCCAGGATCGCGCGCATCGGCGCCGAGCGCGCGGCACCCCCCGTGACCCGCACGGCGGCCGGCACCCCGCCGAGCGCCCCGTAGCAGTCGCGGGACGCCAGGCCGAGGCCCTCGTAAACCCCCCGCGCCAGCTCGCCCAAGCCGGTGCCCTGGTCGAAGCCCAGCAGGCTGGCGCGGGCATGGGGGTCCAGGAACGGCCCCCGCTCGCCGGAGGAGGAGATGAACGGGTGGAACAGCACCGCGCCGGGCCGCGCGGCCGCCACCAGCACGTCCAGCGCGCGCAGCACGGCGACCCGGTCCGGCTCCGCCCGGCCCATCATGACGCTGCCCTGCGCCACGAGGCCAGCCAGCCAATCCATGTTCAGCGTGGCGGCCATGGTGGTCTGCGCCTGCAGCACGTGGCCCGGCACGGGGAAGGGCATGCAGTAGCCGGTCATCTCCGGGCTGGGCGCCACGTGCTCCGGGTCCGGCGCCAGGCGCAGGTGCATCCCGGTGCTGCCCAGGATGGAGACGCCCGTGCTCGGCGCCGTCCCGTACAGCCCGGCGCCCAGCGCGGTGCAGGCGATGTCCACCGGCGCCAGCACCACCGGCAGGCCGGGCGGCAGACCGGTGCGGGCTGCCGCCGCCGCCAGCAGCGGGCTGTGCCGCGCCGTGCCGTCCAGGACGGGCGGCAGCAGGTGCGAAACGTGCCCGGCGTCCAGCGCGTCCAGCACCTCCGGGCTGTAATCCCGCGTGCGGTAGCTGCCCCAGGTGAAGCAGGCCTCGGACGGGTCGGTCGCGGCCACGCCGGTCAGGCGCAGGTGCAGCCAGTCCTTGCAGTGCAGCGCGTGCGCCGCCCGGCTCACCAGTTCCGCCGGCATGTGCAGCAGTTGCGCGCTCATGTTGCAGGCGCTCAGCCCCGTGCCGGTGTGCACAAAGGCGGCGCGGGCGGCGCCGCTGCCGCGCAGCCGCTCCACCGTGGGCGCGGCGCGGGCGTCGAGCCACAGCCAGGCCGGGCCGACCGGCTCCTGCGCCGCATCGACCAGCCAGGTCCCGTCGCCTTGGCCCGTGACGGCGAGGCCTAGGGGCGTGCGTTCCCCGATCTGGGCGGACAGGTCCCGCAGCGCGTCCGCCGCGTCCTGCCAGGTTCGCCCCATGTCCTGCTCGGCCCCGCCGTCCCGGCGCAGCGTCACCCGGTTGGGCCGGGACGCGCTGGCCACTTCCCGCCCGTCCGTGGTGAAGGCGACGGCCTTGACCACGGAAGTGCCGCTGTCCAGCGCGATCAGGACGGAACCGGACACAGCTCAGGCCCCGTGCAGCAGCGCCCGGCCGCTTTCGCGGTCGAACAGGTGGATGCCGCCCGGCGCCACCGCCAGCGGCACCGACGCGCCGACCGCCGCCGGCACCCGCTCATGCGCCACCGCGACCACGGTCGCGCCCGCCACGTCCAGCGCGACATGCGCCTGGTCGCCCAGCCAGCGGTTGCTGGCGACGGTGCCCGTCCACTCGCCCGCGCCGAGCTGGACGTGATGCGGGCGCACGCCCAGCACCACCGGCGTGCCCGGCGGCGGCAGCGCACCGGCAACCCGGAGCGCCAAGCCGCCGGCCTCCAGCCGCACCCCGTCCGCCATCGCCTCGCCGGGCAGGGCGTTCATCGGCGGCTCCCCTAGGAAGGTGGCGACGAACAGGTTGGCCGGGCGGTCGCGCAGCACGTCGGGCGGGCCGAACTGCTGCAGGACGCCGCCCTCCATGACGGCGATCTGGTCGGCCATCGCGTTGGCCTCGGTCTGGTCGTGGGTGACGAGGATGGAGGTGAGGCCGCGCTGCCGGGTCAGTGACTTGACCCGGCCACGCAGCACGGCGCGGAGCTGCGGCTCCAACTGGCCCATCGGCTCGTCCAGCAGATGCAGGTCGGCGTCGCGGGCCAGCGCGCGGGCCAAGGACGCGCGCTGCTGCTGGCCGCCGGACAGGCTGCGGGGCTTGCGGCCCAGGATCGGCCCGATTTCCAGCAGCTCGGCGAGGTCCTGCACGCGGCGGCGTATCTCGGCGGCGGGTCCGCGCAGGCCGAAGCCGATGTTGTCCGCAACCGTGAGCGGCGGGTAAAGCGCGTAGCCCTCGAACGCCATGGCGACGCCGCGGCGGGCCGGCGGCAGCGCCTCGATCCGCCGCCCGGCCAGGCTGATGGTCCCGGTGGTCACGTCCTCGAACCCGGCGACCATGCGGAGCGTGCTGGTCTTGCCGCAGCCGGACGACCCCAGCAGCGCCACGAAAACACCGGCGGGGATGTCGAGGTCCATCGCGCGCACGGCCTGCACCGGGCCGTACGACTTGCTGACGCCTTGCAGCCGCAGGTCGCCCGCCATCACGCCATCTCCGCCGCGCGCACGCCGGCCGGCCGGCGCTGGCCGCTGGCGGCGTCATACAGCAGGGCGCGGGCCGGGTCGGGGCGGAACCACACCGGGCCGGGAGCAGGGGGCGCCCCCGCGGTGCTGGCGAGCAGCTCCTCGCCGCCCGGGGTGCGGAGCAGCAGCACCTGGCGCTCGTGCAGCGGGGTGGCGGCCAGCATCGTCGCCGGGGCGGCGCCGGGGAACGGGGCGTCGGCGACCCGGATGCACTCGGGGCGCAGGCCCAGCAGCGCGGGGCCAGCGGCCTCGGCGTGCAGCGGCAGGTCCAGGCCCAGCGCGCGGACCCCGGACGGCCCGGCCTCCGCCGGCAGGAGGTTCAGCGGCGGGTCGCCGAACAGCCGGGCGACCTCGGTGGTGGCCGGGGCGTCGTAGATGCTGTCGGGATCGCCCTCCTGCACCACCCGGCCGCCGACCAGCACGGCGATGCGGTCGCCGAGCGCCATCGCCTCGCGGTGGTCCTGGGTGACGTAGATCGTCGCCGCGCCGGCCCGGCGGAGCAGGCGCGGCAGCTCCATCCGCATCTCGTAGCGCAGCTTGGCGTCCACGTTGCGCAGCGGGTCGTCCAGCAGCAGCACTTCCGGCTCCGCCACCAGGGCGCGGGCCAGGGCGGTGCGCTGCTTCTGCCCGTTGGACAGCGCGCGGGGCGGGTTGCCCAGCACGTGGCCGATCCGCAGCAGGGTGGCGACGGCCTGCACCTTCCGGTCCACCTCGGCGTCGGGCAGGCGGCGGGCGCGCAAGGGGCTGGCGATGTTGTCCCGCGCCGTCATGTGCGGATACAGCGCGAAGTTCTGGAACGCGACCCCCATGCGCCGGGCCTCGGGTCCCAGGGCCGACACGTCCCGCCCGCCGGACAGCACCCGGCCCGCCGCCTCCGGCTCCAGCCCGGCGACCGCGCGCAGCAGCACCGTCTTGCCGGCGCCGGACGGGCCGAACAGCACCAAGGTCTCGCCCGGCGCCACGCCGAGCGTCACGTCCTGCACGACGGCATGGCGGCCGTAGCGGACCGAAACGCCCTCGATCCGCAGCCCGGCGGCGCTCATCCCTTCACCGCGCCAAGGCTGAGGCCCTCCACCAGCCAGCGCTGGGCATACAGCGCCAAGGCCAGGGTGGGCAGGATGGACAGCACGATGGCGGCGGCGATGATCCCATACTGGATGCCGCTGGCGGTGACGAAGGCCAGCGCGCCCACGATCACCGGCTGCTTGTCGGCGCTGGCCAGGACCAGCGCGAAGACGAAGTTGTTCCAAGCGAAGATAAAGGCGAGCAGCCCGGCCGAGGCGATCCCCGGGGCGGCCAGCGGCAGCGCGATCCTGGTGAAGCTGCGCCACCAGCCGTGCCCGTCCACCCGGTAGGCGTGCTCCACGTCCGGGCTGCTGTCCTCGAAGTAGCCGCGCACGATCCACAGGATCAGCGGCAGGCAGATGAGCTGGTACACCCAGATCAAGCCGGCGTAGGTGTTGGCGAGGCCGATCTCCTGGAAATACAGCGACAACGGCAGCAGCACGAGCAAGGGCGGCGCGAACCGGAACGACAGCAGGGTGAAGGCGATGTCCTCCCCGCCGCGGAAGCGGAACCGGGCAAAGGCGTAGGCCGCCGGCACCCCGAGCGCCAACGCGATCACGACCGAGGCGGTGGACAGCAGCACGGAGTTGCCGAGGTTGCGGAGAAAGGTGATGTCGAGCACCCCCGCCGCGCTGACCAGGCGCCCGGACAGCAGCGCCTTGTAGTTCTGCAGCGTCGGCTCGAACACCAGGCTGGGCGGGATGCGCAGGATCGTCTCGTTGGTCTGGAACGACATGCTCACGATCCAGAAGATCGGGAACAGGAAGAACAGGCACACGACGATGAGCGCTGCGGCCCGCAGGGCGCGCAGGACGGGGCTACGCATGGCCGTGGGCCTCCCGGCGCAGCCGGTGCCATTGCCTGATGAACACCTGGCTGAGCACGTAGGTGATCGCCCACAGAATCATCAGGATGGCGGCGGACTGGCCGACGTTGGTGTACTGGAAAAAGGTCAGGTAGGCGCGCACCTGGAACACCATCAGGCTGTCGCCCGGCCCGCCCTGCGTCATGGCATAGACGATGTCGAACTGCTGGATGGCGTCCAACAGGCGGAACAGCGTGGCGGTCAGGATGTAGGGCGTCAGCATCGGCAGGGTGATGCGGAAGAACACGAAGGCCGCGGGCACGCCGTCCAGCCGCGCCGCCTCGAACGGCTGCTGCGGCAGGCTGCGCAGGCCGGCCAGCAGCAGGACGATCATGAAGGGGGTGTAAACCCACACGTCCACCAGGACCACGGTGAACATCGCCGTGGACGGGTCGCTGGCCCATTTGAAGTCGGTCACGCCCCCCAGCGACAGGAGCCACGCCAGCACGCCGAAGCCCGGGTTGGTCATCAGCTTCCACATCAGCGCCGCGATGGCCGGCGCGGTCATCAGCGGCAGCAGCAGGGCGACGGAGATGGCGTTGTTGAGCCAGGTCCGCTCCCGCAGCAGCAGGGCGATGCCCAGGCCCAGCAGCAGCTCGATCCCCACCGTGAGCACGGTGTAGGTGGCGGACACGCGGACGGTCTGCCAGAAGTCCGGGTCGGTCAGCAGGTCCAGGTACTGGCCCCACCACACGTACTCGCGGGCGAAGGGCATCGCCAGGTTGTAGCGCTGCAGACTGAACAGCACGGCGGACACGAACGGCACCAGGATGCCGACGCACACCAGCAGCGCCGGCAGGCTGAGCAGGTAGGGCAGCGCCCGCGCCGCGAGCGGGCGGCGCGGGATGTAGGGCGCGGCGTCAGACGCGATATCAGACATGCGGGCAAACCGCGGCGCCGGCTTGGGTCCGGCGCCGCCTCCTTGCTGTGGGTTAGCCCATGCCCGCCTGGCGCATGGCGCGGTTGGTGCTGTCCGCGAGCTGGTCCAGCCCCTCGTTCACGCCGACCTGCTTCGCCACCATCCGCTGCAGGGCTGCGGCCCAGTCGGTGGTGGCGTTGAAGAACAGCGGCTGCGGCGTGAAGTAGATCTTGGCCGCGTTCACGGAAGCGTCGTACGCTTCGGTGTAGCCGGGGTAAGTCTTCTGCACCCGCGCCTTCACGTCCGGGTCCTGCCACACGCTGGCGCGCACCGGGTTGACCACGTCCGCCTTGCGGGCGCCGAACAGCAGGTGGTCGGTCCCGGTCGCCCATTGCATGAAGGTCCAGGCCGCGTCCTTGTTGCGGCTGAAGCTGCTCATGGCCAGCGACCAGATCCACACGTTGCTGGTCGGCCCCTTGGCCTCCGGGTTCGGGGCAAAGGCGGCGTAGGCCAGGTGGCCGCGCTCCTTGTTGTCGCCGCCGTTCATGAAGTAGCCCAGGATGTCGGCGTCGTAGATCATGGCCGACGCCCCGGCGCCCAGGTCGGCGCCCACCTGGTACCAGGTGTAGGTCGCCCAGTTCTTCGGGCCGCTGTCCTGGATCATCTTCACGAAATCGGCGGTGAAGCGCTTGCTTTCCGGGGAGTTCACCGCCGAGCGCAACTTGCCGCCCTCCACCGTGAAATCCTTGGCGCCGTAGTTGGTGTAGCCCGACAGGTAGCCGGGATGGATGGTCGCCCAGGACCGGCTGCCGCGCACGCCGACGCCGTAGGGACCGCCCGCGTCGCGGCCGACCTTGGCGGCGGCCTCCATCAGCTCGGGCATGTTGCGGGGCGGATGGATGCCGAGCTTGTCGAGCATGGTCTGGTTGTAGGACAGGTTGTTCATCTCCCAGCCCCACGGGACCGCCCACTGCTTGGCGCCGGCCCCGCCCAGCGCGTCGCCGGGCTTGCCGGACCAGGCGGTGCTGGACCGCAGGTTGGGCAGCACGTCGTCCCAGTTGTAGTTGGGCGCGGTCTTGGCGGGGTCCTTGATGTATGCCGAAAGGTCCACGAGCCAGCCGGCCGGGCCGTACTGCCAGGTCTGGTAGGCGCCGGTCATGAAGGCGTCGTACTCGCTGGACTTGCTGGACAGGGCCGCCGTGACCTTGTCGAAGTAAACGTCCTCCGGGAAGATGTCATAAGTGACGTTCATGCCGGTCAGCGACTTGAACGCGTCCAGGTCGGCGATCATCGCGTCGGCGTAGGGGTGCTTGTTCAGCAGCAGCTTGACCGATTGCCCCTGCTGCGCTTTCCAGTTGTGGCCCTGCGCCAGCGCCCGCGTCGCCGCGGCGTTGACCAGCACATCGGCGGCGGCGGCCGTGAGGCCGAGCGCGCCGAGCCTGCGGATCAGCTCCCGCCGGCCGACCCGGCCGGCGACGAAGGCTGCCGCCGCTTCTTTTGCTTTCCTGTCCATGATTCCCCCTTGTTGCCTGGCCTGTTGGCTGGTTGCCGCGGCTGCTCGGCCAGCACCGCGCTGGCCGTCTGCTCGTCGGTGATGAGGCCGTGCAGCACGCCGGAGCGCAGCGCGGCCAGGATGGCCCCGTCCTTCGCCGGGCCGCCGGCGATGGCGGTGACGCCGCGCAGCAAGGACAGCGGCGGCGCCAGCACGCGGGCCTGCAGCGGCGTGGCCAGCAGCCGCCCAGCCCCGTCGAAGTAGTGGCCCAGCACCTCGCCCACGGCGCCGGCGCCGCGCAGCACGGCCTCGTCACCGTCCGACACCGCCCCGGCGGTGCGGAGAAAGGCGCCGCCCCCCACCTCGCCGACGCCGACCAGGCAGAGCGAGGCGTCCCGGGCGAGGTTGAACGCTTCGCGCACGCCGACCTGGCGGAGCAGCGCTTCCCGGTCGTGGGCCGAGCTGGCGAAGAGCGGCACCGGCACCAGCCAGGCCTCGGCGCCCGTCCGCTCCACGAGCAGGTGGATCATCTCATAGGAGTTGGCCGGGCGCAGGCGCGGTAGGCCGCCCAGCAGCGACACGAGGCGCAGCCCGGGGACGTCCAGCCGGGGCAGGTGCCGGACGCAGGCGGCCAGCGAGCGCCCATGCCCCACGCCCACCACCAGGTCCGGCTTGCCCTCCAGCGCCTGCCGCAGGAACGCGGCCCCGGCATGGCCGAGCGCCTGCAGCGACAGCTCCCCGGCGTCGGCCAGGCCCGGCACCACCCGGCAGGTCGTCAGGCCGTAGCGGGCCGACAGCTCCGCTTCCATGGCCATGCAGCCGCCGATCGGCGCCTCGACCAGCACGCGGACCATGCCCTCCCGCGACGCGCGGGCGAGCAGGCGGTGCGCCTTGGCGACGGTGACGCCCAGGGCGGCGGCCACCTCGGCCTGGGTCATGCTGCCGGCGTGGTATAGCCAGGCGGCGCGGGACGCCTGGTCCCGCTCGGCCTCCGCGCCGGTGCCGGGGTCGCCAAGGCTGCGGTCGCCGATGCTGCGGTCGTCATCCTGCATCTGAATTTTATTTCCTCCGGTGCAGATTTGTTCACACCGGCGGCTGCGTCGTCAAACACATTCGATGCTGCGCCGCACTGCCGAGCCGGCAACGCCGCGCCAATCAGCAGGAAGCGTCACCCATCCGATGGGCCGTGGCGCCACCTCCGCTCGGCTTCGTCCCAGGCGGCGAGCGGCTGCAGGTCGGGCACCCAGGCCAGCCCGGTCTTCGCATCGGACGACACGGCTTCCGGCGTGACCACCACGTCGAGCAGCGCCGGGCGGCGAGCCAGCGCCCGTTCGATGGCGGGCTTGAGCTGCTCCTCGGTTTGCACGCGCTCCGCATGCATCCCGAAAGCGCGCGCCATTGCGGCGTGGTCGCTGAATTGCAGTCGCGTGCCGACCACCTTGCCGTGGGTCACGGTCTGGTCGTGCACCTCGATCTGCCAGGCGCCGTTGTTGGCGACGACGATCAGCACGGGCGCCTTGTGGCGGACTGCCGTGTCCACCTCGATGGCGTTGAAGCCGAACGCGCCGTCCCCGGTCGCCACGACCACGGGGCGGTCCGGGAAGGCGAGGCTCGCCGCGATCCCGTAGGGCACACCGACGCCGATGCACCCGAACGGCCCCGGGTCGAGCATCGCCGGCGCGGACAGGCCGACGCGGGCGAAGCTCAGGAAGTCGCCGCCGTCCGTGACCACGATCGCGTCCGGCCCCATCGCGTCCTGCAAGGCCGCGAGCACCCGGTTCGGATGCAGGCGGCCGTCGCTCCCGGGCGGCGTCGCGGCCATGGAGCGGCGCAGCTTGCGCGCCCGCTCCTCGTGCCCGGCGTGCAGCTTTTCCGCCCAGGCCCGGTCCACCGACGACGCCCGATTGCCGGCTGCCGCCACCAGGGCGCGAAGCGCCTCGGCGGGGGAGGCGAGGATCTCGACGGCGCCGCGCCGGTTGTCGCGCAGCTCCGCCGCCACGTCGGCGATGCGGACGAACCGGGCCTGGCCGAACACCGCGGGCGACCCGTAGGCAAGCTGGAAATCGAGCCGGCGCCCGACCGTCAGCACGACATCGGCGTCGCCCATGACCGCGCCGCGCATCGCGCCAACGACGGACGGGTGCGCGTCCGGCACCAGGCCGCGGCTCTCGCCCGTGTCGAGATACACGGCGCCGAGGCGGTCCAGTAGCGAAACCAGCTCGGGACCCGCGCCGCGCGCCCCGCGCCCGGAGATGACGAGCACGCGCCGCGCCGACCACAGCAGGTCCGTCGCCTCGGCGATGCGCGCCGGGTCGGGCGGCATCACGGGGCGCGGCTTGGCGCGCAGGTGCTCCTCCATCTGCACCGGACCCGGCACGCGGGCGCGCAGCGTGTCCGCGGGGAAGTCGATAAAGGCCGGCCCCGGCTCGCCGCCGTGGCCCTCCGCCCGCGCGATGGCCTCGTCGAGTTCGGCAAGCGCAAGGTCAGGCTCGCGCACGGTCCGGGCGTAGCGCGTGATCGTCCGCACGAGGTGGGTGTGGTCGAGGTCTTGCAAGCCGCCGCGGTTCTCCTGCGGGCGCGGGCTGGTGCCGGAGATCACCAGCACGGGCGCGCGGGACACGTGGGCGTTGGCGATGCCGGTCATGGCGTTGGTGACGCCGGGTCCCGCGGTGACGAGAGCGACGCCGATCTGGCCGGTCAGCTCGGCGTGGGCCTGGGCCATGTGCACGGCGGCGCGCTCGTCCCGCACGTCGATGATGCGGATGCCCTCCGCATCGAGCCGCATCCAGATTGGCATGATGTGGCCGCCGCACAGCGCGAACACGCGCTCCACGCCCCGCCGCTTGAGCAGGCGCGCCACCAGGGCGGCGACGCTGTCGGGGTGTATCACCATGGCAGCCATCCCATTCATCCGCGCTTGCCAGGCCCGCCCGCAAGCTGCGCCTTGAGGACCCGGTAAAGCACCTTGCCCAAGGCGTTGCGCGGCATCTCGTCCTCCCGCACGAAGGAGCAGGAGCGTGGGCGCTTGTAGCCGGCCATGCGGTCGCGGCTCCAGTCGAGCAGGCTGTCCTCGTCCAGCGCCGCGCCCTCGTGCAGCACGACGACGGCGTGCACGCGCTCGCCCCATTTCGGGTCGGGCAGGCCGACCACGGCCGCGTCCCGGACCGCCGGGTGTGCTGCGAGCAGCGCCTCGACCTCGGACGGGTAAACGTTCTCCCCGCCGGAGATGATCATGTTGCTTTTGCGGTCAACGAGGTGGATGAACCCGTCCGCGTCGCGCCGGGCCATGTCGCCGACGGTGCAGTACTCGCCCCGGAACGCTTCCCGCGTCTTCTCCGGCAATCCCCAGTAGCCGTCGAACAGGTAGGGGGTGGAAGCGTAGAGTTCGCCGGGCTGGCCGTCCGGCACCTCCTGCCCGGCCTCGTCCAGTAGCCGGATCGGGGCGGAGCCGACGCATTCGCGCCCGACCGAGCCGAGGTGGGTGAACTGTTCCGCGGGGTGCAGCATGGTGGCCCAGCCGATTTCGGTCGCGCCGTACAGCTCGAACAGGCCGGAATGGCGGAACATTTCCATTACCGCCCGCTTGGTTTCGGGCCGCGCCGGGGCGGAGGAGATCATCAGCCTGGTGACGCGGTCGAGGTCATGCCGGTCGCGGACCGCGGCCGGCAGGCCAAGCATGGTGGTGTAATGGGTCGGCACCAGGGAGGTGAACGTCGTCCCACCCTCCGCAAGCGTCTGCACGCAATGCTCGGGGTCGAAGCTCTTGCGCGAGTAGATGGTCGTCGAAGCGCCGCAATAGCTGAACGCGCCGAAGAAGTAGAGCGAGTTCGCGTGGCACATCGGCATGACGAGCAAGGCCGCGTCACCGCGGTGGATGCCCAGCTCGATCTCGGTGACGAGGGACAGCAGGGCGCCGCCCCGGTGGCTGCGGATCGCTCCCTTCGGATGGCCCGTGGTGCCCGAGGTGTACATCAGCATCCACGGGTCGGACGGCAGCACCGGCACGCCGGGTTCGCCGCTGCCGGCCGCGGCGATGAGGTCCTCATAGGCGCGGAAGGCGGCGGGGCAGGGACACTCGCCGAAGTGGATGAAGTTCCCGGCCGGAACCGGCAGGTCCGCGCGGACCTCCTCGACGACGCCCAGCAGCTCGTCCTGGACGATCAGGGCCGAGGCGTCCGCATTCTCCACGATGAAGCGGACCTCGGGGCCGAGCAGGCGGAAGTTGATGGGCACGGCGACCAGCCCCGCCTTCGCGGTCGCGGCGTAGATCTCGGCCCACTCGACGCAGTTGTAAGCGAGGATCGCGACCCGGCCGCCCTTCGCCAGCCCCAGGCCGAGCAGGGCGTTGGCCAAGCGGTTGGCCCGCTCGTTCCATTGCCGGAAGGTCATCGCGCGGCTCAGGTCGCGCACGCCCATCCGGTCCCCGCGCAGGCGCGCATGGGCCGCGAGCATCTGCCCAAGGGTCAGCAGCTCGCTCATCCCGGCCTCCTCATACGGCGACTCCCGGTAGCGGGGCGATGGGAAGCGCGCACGGGATCACCCGAGGTCGCCGGCGTATTTCTGGAGCAGGCCCCAGGCCTCGTCGCCGAACTTGCCCCGCCAATCCCTGTAAAAGGAGGTCTTCGCCAGCGCCTGCTGGAACGCGGCCGGGTCGGTCTGGTTGAAGACCAGCCCCTTTGCTTCCAGCGACTTCTGCAGGTCGGCGTTGGCCTGCACGATGTCGTCCCGCTGCTTGAGGGCGGCAGCGTTGAAGTGCTTCTGCATGACCTGCTGGATGTCCGCGGGCACGCCGCGCCAAACGCGCCCGCCGGCAAGCAGCCAGAAGCCGTCCCAGGCGTGGTTGGTGAGCGAGCAGTATTTCTGCACCTCGTAGAACTTGGCCGCCTCGATCAGCGCCAGCGGGTTCTCCTGGCCGTCGGCGATCCGGGTCTGCAGGGCGGAGTACGCCTCGTTCAGCGGGATGCTGACGGGGGCGGCGCCGAGGGCCGAGAACATGGACACCCACAAGGGCACGACGGGGACGCGGATCTTGAAGCCTTTCAGGTCCTCGGGCGTCCGGATCGGCCGGGTGCTGCTCGTGACCTGCCGGAAGCCGTTGTCCCACACCGCGTCGAACGGCACCAGGTTCGCCTTGCCGATGGCCCGGCGGATGTGGCCGCCCACCTCCCCGTCCATCGCCGCCCAAACCTTGTCGTAGCTCGTGAAGGTGAAGCCGAGGCTGGTGAGCGAGGAGGCTGGGACAAGCGTGGACAGCACCGCGCCGGGCATCGTCGCGAGTTCAAGGGCGCCGGAGCGGAGCTGGGACATCATGTCGGAGTCGCTGCCGAGCTGGTTGTTCGGGAACAGGCTGATGGCCACGCGCCCGGCCGTGTCCGCGGCGATGGCCTCGATGGCCTCGCGCAGGCGCAGGTTCACGGAATGCGTCGCCGGCAGGTCGTTCCCGAGCTTCAGCTTGAGCGGGGCGGCCTGCGCCCGCGCGGGCGAGGTTGGCGAAGCCGCGCCGACGGCCAGGGCGGCGGAGGAAACCCGCAGGACTGCACGGCGACCGAACCCGTTCATGTTTCCCGTCCCATTTCTTCTCGGGACCGCAGCGAGGCTGCCCCGCGTCGGCCTGCCGCTTCTGCGGCTTTTGCACCCGGATATTCGTATGCATATTCTGGATGCAAACCAGGAGACTCCGCAACCAGGCACTCAAGGCGGCTGCGAGATCTCCGCCCCGTCGGGGCGCGGTGCGCGGGGGAAGCGGGACACGTCCAGCACCTCGAGCGGCAGCGTCATCGTGGTTGTCAGGCCGGGCCGGAGGATGGCCGGGGATCGCGCATGCGGACGTGCGGTCAGTACGGCCCGAAGCCCCACGGGCCGTCGTCCCAGCTCATCTGGTTCATCTGCGCCGTCATTGCCTGCTCGTCGGCCAGTTGGCGTTGGAACACCTCCTGCCGGTAGCGCCCATAGGCCGCCTGGTCGCCGGTGTACAGGCACGCGCAGACCAGCGGGTCGGCATACACGTAGCGCACGGCGCCGCCTCTAACCTGCTGCACGACCTTGTTCGGCGGCAGGCTGCGGAGCGAGGCCACGCGCGCCGGCGTGTTGGCGGGCAGCGCGGTGAAGCCTGCGGCGGAGAGCAGGTTCTCCCGGTCCTCGGCCCGCTGCTGCGGCGTGGCGCAGGCGGCGATGGCGAGGCAGGCGGCCAGGGCAATATGGGAGGGCGGTCGCGGCATGGCGGGCTTTCCAATGCTGGCGGGATGCTGGATGGGCTGGGGTAGGCAGGCGGGCGGCGCCGGCGGCGTCACCGCGGGGCCGGCGAGGCCGCGTTGGTCGGGGGGTCCGCCGTCTCGTCGTGCAGCAGTTGCCGGTCCAACTGCTGCACCGTCCGGGCGTCCTGTCCGCGTTCGGCCGGCGACGGCGCCACCCCGTCCTGGCGTTCGCGCCGGACCACCTCGCCTTCCGTCGGCTGGTGGTCCTTGCCGCCCCATTCGGGGCCGTTGCGCGCCGGCTGCGCGGCGGCGGGAACGGCGAGGAGCAGCATGGCCCCGGCCAGCAGCGCCCTCATTGGACCGGCCCGACGGGGGTCGTCACGCCGGCGCGCGGCTGGTTGCCAAGGGCGCGCGTCCCGCCGCCGTCGTTGGACGTGACCCCGCTGTCAAGCCTGGGCGACACCACGGTGTCGCGCCGGGCGGTTGAACAAGCGGCGAGAAGGCTGGCAAGCAGGACGACGGCGATGCGGTGCATGATGGCTCCTGGGTTTGATGCGGTCAGATAGGCCAGGCACGGCGGAAACGCGCGGGCCATGCGGGACCCGGCGGCCATTCGTCAACGTCTTGGAAGCAGCAGGACGGACAGCGACCGTACGCCCTGGGCGCCATGGATCAGCACGCCCTCGATGTCGGCCGTGGCGGACGGGCCGGTTTGGAACACGGCGTAGCGGGCATGGCGCCATTCCGGGCGGCGGTAGGCATGGTGGATGTTGGGCACGATGTCCGCGGGGTCGAGCAGCACGAGGAGGTGCTGCGGCAGGTAGCCCAGCGTGTTGACGCCCAACTCGGCCTCCGTCAGGCAGACCGAGCCGGTTTCAGCGACGGCAAAGGCGGCCCGCACGATCCCGACATCCACGTCGGCCAGGTCCGCCGGCACCATGTCCGGCGCCAGGGCGCGGTTGCCCGCGACCTCCGGCACGTTGGAGCAGATCACCCGGGCTTCCTCCAGCTTGGCCCGGACCGGCGCCAGCGGGTCGGACGCGCCGGGTTCGAGCAGCGCGCCGCCCATCTTCTCCAGCACCTGGCCGAACTCCGCCAGCAGGCCGGCGGGCGGGTCCGCGTCGAACAGCGGCACGGGCGGGTCCGGCCGGTCGAGCTTCGGCATGTGTGCCCGGACCGCCGCGAGGATGGCGTCGCGGCTGCTCATGGCGCTGCATCCCGGGGCGTCGCATCCCGGGGCTTCCCCCGGTTCTCCGCATACCATTGGTGGAAGGTTTGCCGCGGCACGGGCGGCATCTCGCGCCCGCGCCCCCAG
>CAXTUO010000024.1:0-14339 GCA_964247175.1 uncultured Acetobacteraceae bacterium
TCGCCGCCGCCGATGTTGTAGCGCGCCACGTTGAGGCCCAGGCCCGGCCCGCGCGCCGGGTCGCCGAACAGGAGGTCCATGGTGCGGCCCTGCTCCGCGGGGTCCGGGACCTGGGGGGCGTCGAACGGGCCGCCGTAGATGACGTTGGCTTCCCAGGCGAGCGACATGCCCCAGCCGCGCAGCGTCTGCTCCGCGGCCGTGCTGACGGTGGCGGCCGTGCGGGCCGGGTCGCCGGCGCCGGCCAGGACCAGCCCCATGCCCAGCACGGCCGGCAGCCGCATGAGCCGCGTCCAGCGGCGGCGGTGGGAACACCGCGCCTCACCCATCCGCCCGCCCCCCTTCCGGCACGAGATCGACGAGGATCGGCCGATGGTCCGACGGCCCGTACGCGAGCGCGGCTGCGCCTTCGCCGCGCAGGCCGCGCACCAGGCAACGGTCGAGGCGAAGCGGCATGATGTCCCATGCCCAATGTGTGGTGCGATGCGGCCCGACATCGGCGAAGCCGGGCAGCCGCACGGCACCCAGCGCATTATAGTCGCCGATCACCGCATGAAGCCGCGGGCATTGGTTGAGAAGATGCCGAAGCCCGCGGCGGTTGGCGCGCTGGCCGTGATCCAGGTGCACATTGGCGATCTCGATGCCGTCGAGACGCACGGTCACGGCGATGCGCCGCGTGAGCCGCCGCCGGATCGGAACCGGCAGGTCGAGGCGCGTGGCGGGCGGCAACGCCACGGTGTCCGCCGTGAACGGGCGCAGGCTCCAGGCAGCCAGCCCGTGGCCGCGCCCTTCCATCTCGCGGCGGGTGTAACGGCCGCCGAGCACGTCCGGCAGCGCGTCGATGCGGGCCGTCGCTTCCTGCAGCAATACCAAGTCGGGACGATGCGCCTCGACCAAGCGGCAAATGTCCTGCACCCCCGCGCCGCGCCGCCGCAGCAGGTTCCAGCTCAGGACGCGCATCGGGCGTCCCGACGCGGGGCGGCTGGAGCCTCCGCGCGCGCCGGCTCAGCCCGTTTCGGCTGCATGGCGGCGTTGCGGCGGGGCACCCATCCCACCCTTGAGGCCGGCAGACCGCCGCGCCCGGCCCAGCTTGCCATAGGTGCAGTCCAGGCGGCTTGAGGCCGGACAAGAACGGCTCAAGGGCGCTCGCGACGCCGTTTTCCTCTGGCTGGGCTTGATGAACGGCGATGCATCCGGAACTGCATGGGGGATCAGTGGAAGCGGCCCCGAAGGGACGAGAACGCCTGGCCGAAGCACACCCTTTGGTCGCCTGCTTGTGGTCTGCCCGACTTGACCGTACGGCGCCGCCCGCGTCAACGAGGGGTCCCATGACAAGACCGGGGTGCTGCGGCCATGGCGGCAGCATCCGGCGGATAATAGCCTCGGCGCCTGCCCCTGCCTTCCTGCGTGGCTCCATCCGGAGGACGCCGCATAACCGGCTTCTCGGGGAAAACCGTCATTGTCACCGGCGCCGTCTCGCGGCGGCGCTTGGACCGCACTGCACGAGTGCTAGACACTCGCCCCGTGTCGCTCGAAAGGAAAGCGATGAGCAGGATTGCCGAACGCAGCTTGAGCAAGGTTCCCGCCGTCACGCTCGGCTTCTGGGCCATCAAGATCCTCGCGACCACGCTGGGCGAGACCGGCGGGGACGCGGTGACGATGACGCTGGGCCTTGGGTACCTTATCGGCACCGCCATTTTCGCCGCCGTCTTCGTTGCCGGCGTCGCGGCCCAGATCGCGGCCAAGCGGTTTCACCCGTTCCTGTACTGGGCGGTGATCGTGGCCACCACGACGGCGGGCACGACGCTGGCCGACTTCTTCGACCGCTCGCTCGGCGTCGGCTACGTCGGCGGGTCGTCGATCCTGTTCGTCCTGCTCATGGCGACGCTCGGCCTGTGGCACCGGTCGCTCGGGTCGGTTTCGGTGGACAGCATCACGTCGCCTAGGGCCGAGGTGTTCTATTGGGCAACCATCATGTTCTCGCAAACCCTGGGCACGGCGCTCGGTGACTGGATGGCCGACGACACCGGGCTGGGATACGAGGGCGGAGCGCTGGTGTTCGCCGCGGCGCTCGCGGTGGTTGCCGCCGTCCATTTCTACACGGCCGCGTCGCGCACCCTGCTGTTCTGGGCCGCCTTCATCCTCACCCGGCCGCTCGGGGCCACGGTGGGCGACTTCCTGGACAAGCCCGTCGTCAATGGCGGCCTGGCTTTGGGCCGCTTCTCCGCCTCGGCCGTGCTCACGGCCCTGATTATCGTCGGCATCCTGTTGTTTCCGCAGCGGGCCGGCAACCATCCCGGGCAAGAAGCGCGGCGGCCGTGACGAGCGGGGAAAACTGCAAAGGCACGGAGGCGCCTCGCCCGCACGCGTTCCCGGTGCTCCGCTGTGATTAGGCGCGGTACCCCGCCCGGTGATAGCCTGGCCGCCTGCCGGCGCTTTCCCGCGCGGCGCACCCACCCGGAGGACACCGCATGACCCGCTTCTCGGGAAAGACCGTCATCGTCACCGGCGCTGCCACCGGCATCGGCGCCGCCACCGCCCGGCGGTTCTCGGAGGAGGGCGCGAACGTGATCGTCAACGGGCGCCGCCCGGAGGCGCTGAACCAGTCCATCGCCGCCCTGCCCGCTGCGCGCACGCTCGCGCATCCGGGCGACGCGTCGGACCCGGCGGTTTGCGCCGCGCTCGTGCAGGCGGCGGTGGAGCGGTTCGGCAGGCTTCACGTGCTGGTCAACAACGCCGCGGTGTTCGCGGGCGGCGACGTTGAGTCGACCAGCGAGGCGGACTTCCGCCAGGTGATGGACGTGAACGTCGGCGGCTACTTCCTGATGGCCAAAGCAGCGATGCCCGAGCTGAAGAAGACCCGCGGGGCCATCGTGATGACCTCCTCGGTGTCGGGGCTTGGCGGCGATTGGGGCGCGCTCGCCTACGACACGTCCAAGGGTGCGGTGGGCAACATGGTGCGCGCGATGGCGATGGACGGCGGCAAGGACGGCGTCCGGGTCAACGCGGTCAACCCGTCGCTGACCAACACGCGCATGACCGAGGGTTTACAGAACGATGCCGTGCTGGCCCGGTTCAAGGACCGCATCCCGCTCGGGCGCATCGCGGAGCCGGAGGACATCGCCGCGGTGATCGCGTTCCTGGCGAGCGACGACGCGCGCTTCGTGACCGGGGTCAACCTCCCGGTCGATGGCGGGCTTTCGGCCTCGAACGGCCAGCCGCACCTTTGACGGTGCCTACGGCTCCGGCGGGCGCCGCGTGTGCCAGTCCGTGCGGCTTTGGAACGCATGGCCGGCGCGGCACAGCAGCGCCTCCGACACGGGCGGGCCGACAAGCTGCAGGCTGAGCGGCAGGCCGTCCGCGTCGATGCCGCACGGCAGGGTGATGGTCGGGTTGCCCGCGAAGTTGAATGGCGCGGTGAAGCGCAGCATCCGCAGCAGCACCGTGTCGTCCTGCCCGTACTCCGCCATGCGGTCCAGGCTCGGCACCGGCACCGGCATCGTCGGCATGAGCAGCAGGTCCACGCCCTGGAACAGCGCGCGGAGGCGCCCTGTGAACTCCAGCCGCTCGTGCATGATCGAGCCGAACTCGATGGCCGTCATCCGCCGCCCCTGCTCGATCAGTTGGGCAAGGTCCGGGCCGTACTCGCCGGCGCGGTCCGGGTAATCCGCCTGGTGCGCAATCGCCGTTTCGACGGCGCAGAACGGAATCCAGTCGCGCAGCAGCGCGTCCGTCGGCGGGAACGCGACCTCGCGGATGGTGGCGCCGAGCGCCGTCAGCACCTCCTCCGCCGCGCGCACCGCGGCCGTCACCTGCCCGTCGATACCGTCCTCGTTGTAGCGGCGGTCAACCCCGACCGTGATCCCGCGCACGCTTTGCCCCAGCGCCGCCAGGTAGTCGGGAACCGGCTCGGGAAGCGCCGTGGGATCAAGGGCATCAGCCCCGGCGATGACGCCCAAGATCGCCGCCGCGTCGGCCGCGCTGCGCGCCATCGGCCCGATGTGGTCCAGCGACGCGGCCAGGGGCAGGATGCCGTGGCGGCTGACCCGGCCCCAGGTCGGCTTGATGCCCGTAAGCCCGCACGTCGCCGAAGGGAACCGGATCGACCCCCCGGTGTCCGAGCCGAGCGACCCGAAGCACAAGCCCAGCGCGGTCGCGACGCCCGAGCCGGTCGAGGACGAGCCGACCCAATGGCGGGGGTTCCACGGGTTGACCGGCCCGGGGTCGTCCGGGTGGTGGCTGGTGTAGGCGCCTTCCGTCATCTTCAGCTTGCCGACGAGCACCGCGCCCGCGTCCTCCAGCCGGCGCACGACCGTTGCGTCGTGGTCGAGGATCGCGCCCTGCCGGATCGGCATGCCGCCCGTGGTTGGCGCGAAGCTCGTGGCGCATAGGTCCTTCACCGCGAGCGGCACGCCATGCAGCGGGCCGCGCCACAACCCGGCGGCGATCTCCGCCTCCGCCCGGGCCGCAGCGGCACGGGCACGGTCCGCCAGCACCGTGACAAAGCTGCGCGCGCTGCCGTCCAGCCGGGCGATCCGCTCCAGGGTCGCTTCCAGCACCGCGGACGGCGAAAGCGCGCGCTGCCGGATGCGCTCGGAAATATCCAGCAGCGACAGGTAATGCAGGTCTTCGAGCGGCATGGCTGGCTTTCCCCGGGTCCGGCCCGCCCAGAGAAGCACCTGCGGCGCAGGATGGGAATGCCCGGCAACGGGCCAGCGATGCTACGGCGTGGCCGCGATGCCGGCCGGAGGACGCGCCGCCCGCCCTTGGTCTAACCGCTCCCCGACCGCAAGGGCCAGCCGTCCCGCAAGGGTCCTGGTTTCTACATAGGAAGCCAGGTCGAGCCGGGCGTTCGCATACCCGTACTTGCCGTCGTCCTCGACGCAAAGCAGGTCGATCTCCGCCACCCCGCGGTCGAAGGCTCGGGCCAGGCATTCGACCAGCACGAGCGCCTCCGGTTCGGCGCAGTCGAAACGGGGATCGTGCACGGAGAAGAACACCTGCTCGCTTGTGCCTGCGGCGATGTTGAGCAGGGCCGCCGCAAGCTGGTCGCCGCAGTGCACGGTGAACAGCCGGAGCGAGCCTTGCCGCACGAGCTCCCTCGCCAGGGCGCGGAAAACCGCGGCGTCGTGGTCCATGATGCTGCTGCCCTGGCCCGTGTCGGCGAGCCATTGCTGCTTGAGAGCGATCATGCGCTCAAGCAGGGCTTCGGTCGGCTCCCCCGGCCCCCACGCCTTCGCCGCGACCGATCCTGCTTCCCCAAGAGTTCGCAGGCGGCGGGCGTGGCGCCGGGCCTCCTCGCCGAGCCGGTCGAGCCAGGCCCGCCCATCAGCCCCATTGCTCCGGACCTGCAAGCTCCTCGTCGCGCGATGGCCCGGCCTGAGCCTCACCGGCTGCTGGCCCCCGCCGAGCAGGGCGTGGAAGGCGGCGTCGGGACGCACATGGCTGAGGTAAACCAGGTCAAACCCGCCTGACGCCGCCATGGCGGCCCAGGCTTGCTGCAAAGCGGCGCGGCCGTCCTCGGGACCGGCAAGCGCGTCGCAGTAGTCGCTGCAATCCTTGGCCGCCCATTCGAGCACGCGGACGCCGCGGTGCCGGCGCGTCGCCAGCGGCAGCGCCGCGGCGATCCGGTCGTTCGCCCAGCACAGCGCCACGCACGGGTGCGATGCGTCGGATGGCGGCCGGGCATTCCACCATGCGCCGATCCAGCCATGGTTTTGGAAGACGCTCCGGCCACAGCACTGCCAAAGCGCGTCCCAGGCCGGGCCGATCTCCGCCCAACGGGCCGGCGTGCCGACGATTTCTGTCCGCAGCGTCATGCGGCGCGCTCCCATACCGCATGGAACGTTGCTTATCTACAATGAGACAAGGCCTGGGGCAAGCCGGACTGGCCGCTACGCCCCGGCAAAGCTGCGCGGTGCGACGGGCGACCCTGTGCGCCCGCCATCCACCACGTAATGCGCCGCCGTCACGCTGCCGGCCCCGTCCGAGCACAGGAACAGCACCACGTCGGCCACCTCCTCGGCCGTGGCGTAGCGGCCGAGCGGGATGCCGGCGCGATAGCGCGCGCCCGCGGCGGCGTGGTCGCCGGGGCTGGACTGCTGCTCCAGCGAATGGATCATCCGGGTGTCGGTCGGCCCCGGGCACACGGCGTTGACCCGCACCCCGGCCGCGCCCACCTCGCCCGCCGCCGTGCGGGTCAGCCCGATCACGCCGTGCTTGGACGCGACATAGGCCGACAACCCCGGCGACCCCACGAGGCCCGCGGTGGACGCCGTGTTGACCACCGCCCCCCGCCCCTGCCGCAGCATGGCCGGCAGCACGTGGCGCAGCCCGAGGAACACGCCTTTCAGGTTCACCGCGATCACCGCGTCGAACATCGCTTCCTCGTACTCCGCGGTGGGCGTCACCGTGCCCTCGATGCCGGCGTTGTTGAAGAAGCAGTCGATGGCCCCGAAGGCGTCGAGCGTCGCCTGAACGTAGGCCGACCGGGTCACGTCGGCGCGGACGAACCGCGCCTCGCCGCCCTCCTGCTCCCGGACGGCCCCGGCCGCCGCCTCGCCTGCCGCCGCGTCGCGGTCCACCACCATGACCCGTGCGCCCCGCCGCGCGAAGCCCAGCGCCGCGGCCCGCCCGATGCCGTTGGCGCCCCCGGTGATCAGCGCCACCTTGCCTGTGAAATCCATGTTCCCTCCCCTCCTTTGTTTTGAGTCGCCATGCAATCCGCATCCAGGCCGCGGTGCAAGGCTGCACGACAGCCGCCTATCCGGATCACGGTGGAGCCAGGCGGCGGCACGGGGCTACGGCGACGGTTGCAGGTGATGGTGGACAAGGCGACGACGATCCTGCGCACCAAGGCCGGCGTTCGCATCGGACGGCTGGAAAAGGCGACGCTTGCAAGCGTGAGCCGCGCCTCTGCATCTCTAGGATTTGGATAAGTTCCGCACGGTGCGTGTCTTATGCTGGACACACAGGTGAACTCTCCTGACGCGGTTGCGCGGGAGATCGTCCGGCACTTCGCTTTAAACCGCGTGGACCAGGGGGCGTCCGGAGAGGCTTGATGGCCGTAGAAGTGTGTGGTTTTGCCACCCTCACCGAATTGCCCGGCAACGCCCCGCGGCCTTGATATCGGCACAGGCGACTGGGCGTATCATCGCGGACCTGATCGCCCGCCGCCCATCCCACTCGGCCCGTTCCGGCCGGGCCGCTTTCATGAGGAGCACGATGTCGCGCCACACCTTCTTCTGCCTGGACGGCCACACCTGCGGCAACCCGGTGCGCCTCGTCGCCGGTGGTGCCCCGCCGCTCCGGGGCGGCACCATGCTGGAACGCCGGGCGCAGTTCATCGCCGAGTTCGACTGGGTCCGCACCGGGCTGATGTTCGAGCCGCGCGGGCACGACCTGATGTCCGGCGCGGTCCTGTATCCCACGACCCGCGACGACTGCGACATCGGCGTGCTGTTCATCGAAACGACAGGCTGCCTGCCGATGTGCGGGCACGGCGCCATCGGCACGGTGACGATGGCGCTGGAGCACGGGCTGGCCCGCCCGCGCACGCCGGGCGAGCTATGGTTGGATACGCCCGCCGGGCCGGTGCGGGCCGAGTACCGGCAGGACGGCGAGCACGTCGAGCAGGTCCGCATCACCAACGTGCCGTCGTTCCTGCACAGCAGCGGCGTGGCCGTGGACTGCCCCGGCCTGGGCACGCTCACCGTCGATGTCGCCTACGGCGGCAACTTCTACGCCATCATTGACCCGCAGCCCGCCTTCCGCGACATCGCCGACGTGACGGGGGCCGACCTGGTGCGCTGGAGCCTCGCGCTGCGCGAGGCATTGGCGGCGCATGAGTTCGTGCATCCCGAGCGCCCGGAGATTCACGGCCTGCGCCACCTGCTTTGGGCCGGGGCGCCGCGGCATCCGGAGGCCACCGCGCGCAACGCCGTGTTCTACGGCGACAAGGCCATCGACCGCTCGCCCTGCGGCACCGGCACCTCGGCCCGGATGGCGCAGTGGGCGGCGCAGGGCCAGCTGCGGCCGGGCGACGCCTTTGTGCACGAAAGCATCATCGGCTCGCTGTTCCACGGCCGGGTGGAGGCGCGGGCCAGCGTCGGCGGCCACGATGCGGTCGTGCCGTCGGTCGCCGGGTGGGCGCGGCTGACCGGCCACAACACGGTCTTCATCGACAGCCGCGACCCCTTCGCCCACGGCTTCCAGGTTGCCTGACCACCGATGGGCCGCCGTCAATGCCCCCCTGGCTTGCTGCCCCCTCCGGTTTCGCCCGACATCAGGAAGCAGAACGGGATAATCAGGAAGGATAGAACGGCAGTCGCCATGAACACGTCGGTGTAGGCGAGGACCGACGCCTGGACGTGAAGCTGCTGGTACAGCCAGTTCGTCGCCTGCTGGGCGATCCCCCCCGCAGGGTTGCCCTGGGCCAGGAAGTCGCCCTGCAGCCGGTTCATGGTCATGGTGTAGCCACGGTCCAGCAGCGAGGTGTGCGAAACCAGGTGCGCCTGGCGGATTTGGCTGCGTTCCGTCACCAACGCCGTCGCCGCGGAAATGGACAGCGAGCCGAAGTAGTTGCGGAACATGGTAAACAGCGCCGAAGCGTCGGCGTTCGCCGACTGCGGCAAGGTGGAAAAGGCGATGGTGCTGATCGGCACGAACAGGAAGGCCAGCCCGGCCGATTGCGCCGCGCGCATGAAGGCCAGCGTCTTGAAGTCGATGTCGGGCACCAAGTCGTGCGAATACAGCAGCGAGCACCCCATGATGAAGAAGCCCAGCGCAATGATGTACTTGAGCGGCACGACGCTGGTCAGCTTTCCCACGATGGGAATCAGCATGATCACCACCACCCCGCCCGGCGACAGGATCAGCCCGGCCCAGGTCGCGGTGTAGCCGAGCTGCTGCTGCGCGAACTGCGGGATCACCACGGCGCTGGCATACAACACGGCGGCCATGGCCGCGACCATCAGGCAGCCCAGCGCGAAGTTCCGGTCCTTCATCACCCGGAGATCAACCACCGGCTTCTTCGCATACAGCAGCCAGGCAATCGCCCCGGCGATGCCGACCATCGCCAGGATGAACATGGTCACGATGAAGCTGGACCCGAACCAGTCGTCGTCCTCCCCGCGGTCGGCCACCACCTCCAGGCAGCCCAACCCGATGGTGATCAGCGACAGCCCGATGTAGTCCACCCCGGCCGGCCGCGCCTTGGCCCAGGGCGGGTCCTCCACCAACGCCTGCACGGCAAAGAAGGTCGCCGTCCCGATCGGCACGTTGATGAAGAACACCCAGCGCCAGGAGTAGGAGTCGGTCAGGAAGCCGCCCAGGGTCGGTCCCAGCACCGGGGCGACGATGGTGGCGATAGCGGTGATCGCGAACGCCTGGCCGCGCTGCGCGGGCGCGAAGGTGTCGAGGATGATGGATTGCTGGTTGGGCTGCAGCCCGCCGCCGAAGAAGCCCTGCGCCAGGCGGAACACGATCAGCTCGGCCAGGCTGGTGGACGCGCCGCATAGGAAGGAGCAGACCGTGAACCCGGCGATGCACACCAGGAAGTAGCGCTTGCGCCCGAACACGCTGCTGAGCCAGCCGGAGATCGTCAGCACGATGCCGTTGGCCAGCAGGTAGGAGGTGAGCGCCCAGGCCGCCTCGTCATACCCGACCGCCAGGTTGCCGGCGATGTGCGGCAGGGACACGTTGACGATGGTGGTGTCCAGCACCTCCATGAAGGCGCCGAGCGTCACCACCACGGCCACCAGCCAAGGGTTGTGGCTGGATTTCCACTCCTGCTTGCCTTCGCCCCCCTTTTCGCCGCCCCCGTTCTTGTCGTCTTTGCCGCCGGCCGCCTCGCTCACTCGAAGAACACCGTGGGCACGACGGACAAGCCGAGCGGCAAAGGCAGGTTGGAGTCGAGGCCCTCGTCGATCACCACCTTCACCGGCACGCGCTGCACGATCTTCACGAAGTTGCCGGTCGCGTTCTCCGCCGGGAAGGCGCTGAAGCGGGAGCCGGAGCCGAGCTGGATGGAATCGACGTGGCCGCGCAGCTTGAGGCTCGGGTAGGCATCGACCTCGAACTCCACACGCTGGCCCGGGCGCATGCGGGCCAACTGGCTTTCCTTGAAGTTCGCCGTCACCCAAACCTCCGGCGTCACCAGGGCCATGATCTGGGTGCCGGATTGCAGGTAGTTGCCCATCTCCACGTTGCGCCGGGTCACCCGGCCGTCCTGCGGCGCCACGACGTGGGTGTAACTGAGGTTCAGGTCCGCCTGCTCAAGCTGCGCCTGCGCTTGGGCGACCTGCGCCTGCGCCTGGGCCACCTGGGTTTGGACCAGGTCGATGTTCAGCGGGACCGGGCGGTTGATCTCCACGTTGGCCTGCTGCGACTCCGTCGTGGCGCTGGCCACGCGCGCTGCGGCCACGGCGGCGTCGATGTCCTGCTGCGTGGTGGCGCGGGGGTCGATGCCGCGCTGGCGCTTCAAGTCTGCCTGCGCTTTATCCTGCTGGGCGCGGGCCTGCTCGGCCTGGGCCTGGGCCTGGCGCAGCCGGGCTGGGAACGTTTCCTTGGCCAGGTCCAGGTTGGCCTTCGCGTTGTCGAGCTGTCCCTGGGCCGCCTGGAGCTGGGCTTGCGCGAGGTCGCGGGCGGCGGCGTAGGGCCGGGGGTCGATCTGCACGAGCAGGTCGCCCTTGTGGACGAACTGGTTGTCGTTGACGGCCAGGGTCACGACATACCCGCTGACCTGCGGGGCCATCAGGACGGCGCGCCCTTCGGTGTAGGCGTCGTCGGTGCTGGTCTGATTGCGGTGCAGAAACCACCAGATGCCGCCGCCAATTGCTGCGACGACGACGACAATGGCCAGGATGATGAGCGGAAGCCGGGAATTCTTCTTGCCTTTCCCGTCTCCGTCATCCTTGTTTTCGGCCTCTTTCCTGTCCTGGCCGCTGTCCTTGTTCTTCTCGTCGGTTTTCTTCCTGCCCGGGTCAGCGTCGCTGCCAGGCAGGGTTCGCGACCTCGCGGCGGCAGAGTCCTGTTCATCCTCGTGCCACTTCGTGATCTCGCGCTGGTCGTCCATGAATTGTCCTGATTGCCGTATCGGCGTGGCCGAAATCACCGTCATTGGAGGACATGGGATTTGTGCAACGGCCATTCCACCAGCTTCACGAGTTGCTCATAATCGGCTGCTCAGGCGGCATGCACCGTTGCGCTGCGGTCAGGTCGGGACCGCGCAGAGCGGCCGTGAGCACCGGGCCGGGCAGCCAGTAGGCGAACGCGGCGCCGAGCCGGGCCAGGCCGCTGCGCGCGATGGTGCCACAGAGCAGGCAGAACAGGTCCGCCGGGCGAGGTGCTGATGTCCGTGGTGCGCCGCGAGCGCCGGCTGACGCCGCGCCGGGTCAAGGGGGTGATCGACTTCCCCGGCGAAGCCGTCAAGCTCTGGCAAGCCTGATGGGGGCCGCCGCCTATTCCGCGGCGGCCAGGGCCGGCTCGCCCTGCATCTCGGCCCAGGCCGCGTCCAGGCCCCGACCGAATCGGGTGCACAGCTCCGCCGCCTCCGCACCGTCCAGGATCAGCGGCGGGGTGAAGGCGATGCGGTCGCCGATGGCGCGCACGATCAGGCCGTGGCGCTCGCACGCCGCCTGCACGCGCCCGCCGACCCCGGCGGCGGCGGGAAAGGCTTGCCGGGTCGCCTTGTCGGCCATCAGCTCCACCCCGGCGATCAGGCCGACGCCGCGCACGTCGCCGACCAGCGGGTGGCCGCGGAACGCTTCCAGCCCGCGCAGGAACGCCGGCGACACGTCGCGCACGTGGCCCACGATGTCGCGCTCCTCGTAGATCTTCAGCGTCTCGATGGCGACGGCGCAGGCGACGGGATGGCCGCCATAGGTGTAGCCGTGGCCGAAGCTGCCGTGGCGCCGGCTGCCTTCCAGCAACGCCTCGTGCACGCCCGTGCTGACCAAGAGGGCGGAGATCGGCTGGTACGCCGCCGAAAGCTGCTTGGCGCAGGAGACCATGTCCGGCTCGATGCCATAGGTTTCGCAGCCCCACATGCTGCCGGTGCGGCCGAAGCCGCAGATCACCTCGTCGGCGACCAGCAGGATGCCGTGGCGCTTGAGCACGTCCTGGATCGCCGGCCAGTAGCCGCGCGGCGGGGTAATGGCGCCGCCCCCGCCCTGCACCGGCTCGCCGAAGAAGGCGGCAATGGTGTCCGGCCCTTCCTGCTGGATCAGCGCCTCCAGGTTCGCCGCCATGCGCGCGCTGAACGCTTCCTCGCTCTCCCCCGCCTCGTGGAACCGGTAGTAGTTCGGGTTGTCCGCATGGACGAAGCCTGGCAGCGGCAGGCCGAACCCCTGGTGCATGTGCGGCTGCCCGGACAGGCTGACGGTCGCAACCGTGTTGCCATGGTAGCCCCGGGTGCGCCCGATGAACTTCCGCCGCTGCGGCTGCCCCTGCACGCCCCAGTAGTTCCACGCGAGCTTGATCGCGGCGTCGTTCGCCTCCGACCCGCTGCATTGGAACAGCACGCGCGCCATGCCGGGCGGCGCCACGGCGAGCAGCCGCTCCGCCAACTCCACGGCGGGTTCGTGCCCTTTGGCGAAAAAGGTGTGGTAGTACGGCAGCTTGAGCATCTGCCGGTGCGCTGCGTCCGCCAGGCGCCGCTCGCTGAAGCCGAGGCTGGCGCACCACAGCCCGGCCATCGCCTCGATGTACTCCCGCCCTTCCGTGTCCCACACGCGGCAGCCCTCGCCGCGGTCGATCAGCACCGCGCCCTCGCGGGCATGGCGGTCGAGGTCGGTCTGCTGGTGGACGAGGCTCGCGATGTCGCGGGCATGGAGGGAGTTGGGGTGCATACGGATTTCCAATTCAGGGACTAATGATCGGCCATTTCCCAGATCAGGGACAAGACTTCCTCGCGCGCCGCCACGAAGTCCGGACGGCTCTTCACCGCGCGGATGCTTTCCGCGGCGTGATCGCGGGCAAAGGGCATGGGCAGGCGGGCGACGATGCGGCCGGGCCGGGGCGACATGACGACGACCTCCGTGCCGAGATAGACGGCCTCCTCGACGCTGTGGGTGATGAACACCACCGTCATGCCGGTGCGGCGCCAAACGGCGTGCAGCTCCTCCTGCATCCGCTCCCGGGTGAGGGCGTCAAGCGCGCCGAACGGCTCGTCCATCAGCAGCACCTTGGGCTCGTTGCACAAGGCGCGCGCGATGGCCAGGCGCTGCTGCATCCCGCCCGACAGCTCGTAAGGGTAGCGCCCCCGGAACTCCCATAAGCCCGTGGTGCGCAGCCACTGCTCCACCCGGGCGTCGGCGTCGGCGGGCGCCTCCCCCCGCATGCGCGGGCCGAAGCCCGCGTTGCCGGCGACGGTCATCCAGGGAAACAGCGCCGGCTGCTGGAACACCACCCCGCGCTCCGGCCCCGGTCCCGTCACCGCCTGGCCGTCCAGGCTGACCACCCCCGTCGTCGGCGGCAGGAATCCGGCCAGCGTCTGCATCATCGTCGTCTTGCCGCAGCCGGAGGGACCCACGATGCAGATGAAGTCTCCGCGGGCGAAACCGAGGTCCGCCCGCTCCAGCGCCTGCACCGCCGACGCCCCGGCACCGTAGCGGACCGAGACGCCGGCGAACTGGACGAAGAACTCGCTCACCCGACCGCCTTGCGGATGAAGTCGGTGTTGATCGCCTTTTGGAAGGCGTCCAAGCCCGGCGCGTTGCGGATGCTGCGTTGCTCCACCAGGAAGTCGGCGGTGTTCTTCAGCACCTGGGCGAACTTGCCGGGCACACCGGGAGCGCCCAGCCATTGCGGCCCGGCCTGCTGGCTGAACGGCACGAAGTCGTATTCCTTCATGTCCGCCGTGGCGACGGCGGGGGTGACGCCGGCCTCCTTGGCCACGATCACCGCGGCTTCCTCCGGCTTCTCCTGCCACATGGCCAGCGCCCGGTCATACGCCTTGAGGAAGCCCACCACGGCGTCCGGGTACTGCTGCGCGAAGGCCGTGCGGACCACGATCAGGTCGGCGATGACGTAGCCGGCCTTTTCCAGCGTGTCCCAGGTCTTGTAGGGGGCGCCGCCGTTCTCGGCGATCTTGCTGCGCGCCGGCGGCCAGACATAGGCGGCGTCGATCTCGCCGCGCGACCACGCCGCCTGGATGGCCGCGGGCTTCATATCCAGCACCGTCACGTCCCGCTGCGTCAGGCCGTTGGTCTTGAGGAAGCCCAGCAAACGGAAATGGCTGGTGGAGCCGAACGGCGTCGCCACCTTCTTGCCCTTGAAATCCGCGGGGGACTTGATGTTGGCGGCGGTGCGGACCGTCATGTCCTCGCCGGGTCCGATGTTAT
>CAXTUO010000025.1:0-7887 GCA_964247175.1 uncultured Acetobacteraceae bacterium
CGGCCACGCCGACCCCGAACGGCGCCGCCGGGCCGGTCGCCGCGGCCAGCATCCCCAGCACCGGGCCGGTCAGGCCGAGGGCGAGGTCCTGGAACGCCGCGAAGGCCCCGAGCGCCGTGCCCCGGTTCTCCGCAGGCACGCGCCGCACGGCTTCCACGCCCAGCGCGGGGAACACGAGGGAGCATCCCGCTCCCGTCAGCCCCGCGCCGAGGAGCGCCACCCCCGGACCCGGCGCGAGCCACAGCAGCGCCTGCCCGGCCGCGCCCACGGCCATGGACCAGGACGCCACGACCCGGCCCCCGAGCCGGTCCGGCAAGCCGCCCGCCACGGCGCGCACGGCGACGAAGCACAGGCCGAACGCAAGCAGCGCGTAGCCCGCCCCGGCCCAGCCCCGCGCCGCGAAGAACAGGGACGCGAAGGCGGACACGGAAGCGTAGCCGATTCCGGCCAGCATGAGCGCCACGCCGGGCCGCCAGATGCGCCCGACGACGCCGAGCAAGGGCAGGCGCAGGCCACCGGGCGCAGGGGCCGGGTCCAGCGGCAGCACCACGGCCAGGGCGGCGAGCGGCAGGAACAGCGTCGCCCAGGCCACGGCCTGAAAACCGAAGGTTTCGTAAAGGGCGAAGCCCAGCGGCGCCCCCAGCGCCAGGGCGCCGTACTGGGCCATCCCGTTCCACGACATGGCAAGGCCGGATCGCCCGGCCCCGGCGCGCAGGATGGCCCAGCTCAGCACGCCGGTGATGAGCAGGCTTTCGCCCGCCCCCAGCACGAGCCGCCCGGCGAGCAGCACCGGCAAGGACACGGCCGGCGGGAGCGGGACCGAAGCCAGGGAAGCGAGGCCAGCGCCGGCGCAGACCAGGAGGCCGCGCGCCAGCGTGGCCTTGGCGCCGCCGCGGTCCACCATGCGGCCGGCGTAGGCCCGCGTGAGCACGGTGGCGAAGGACTGGGTGCCGACCGCCAGCCCGGCCATCGCCGTCCCGAAGCCGAGCGTGCCGTGGACGTGCAGCGGCAGCACGGGCAACAGCACGCTGACGGTGAGAAAGCCGAGGAACATGGCGGCGAGCAGCGGCCCGAGGGGCTTGAGGAGGCCCCGGGCCACCATGCCGCCGTTCAGACGAGGACGGTCCTGCCGGTCAGCGCGGCTTCCAGGGCGCAGTCCGCGAGGCGCAGCGCCTGGCGGCCGTCGTGGGGCGTCACCGGCATGGGGCCGCCGGTCTCAACCGCCTGCACGAACAGGGCGAGTTCCGTCCGGTAGGCGTCGGCGTAGCGTTCGAGGAAGAAGTTCAGCAGCGGCTCGCGCGCCTCGGTCTCGGTCCGGTTCCAGCGGCGCACGGTGGTTGGCCGCAGGTTCTCGTTGAGCAGCATCCCGTCGGAGCCGAAGACCTCCATGCGCTGGTCGTAACCGTACACCGCCTCGCGGCAGCAGTTGATGTGGCACTGGCGCCCGGACGCGGTCCGCATCTGCGCCATGACGGTGTCGAAGTCGTCGAACGCCGCAAGGCCCGGATCGACCAGCCGGCTGCCGGTCGCCGCGACTTCGACCGGCTCCTCGCCGAGCAGCCAGCGCGCCATGTCGAAGTCGTGGATGACCATGTCGCGGAAGATGCCGCCGGAATGCCGCAGGTACTCCGGCGGCGCCAGCCCCGGGTCGCGGCTGGTGATGACCACCTGGCGCACCGCGCCGATCTCGCCGGCGTCGATGGCCTGGCGCAGCCGCTGCGCGCTCGGGTCGAAGCGCCGGTTGAATGCCACCATGACCCGGCCGCCCAGGCGCCCGATCTCGGCGACGGCCGCGTCCGCCTTGGCGATGTCGAGGTCGATCGGCTTCTCGCACAGCACCGCCTTGCCCGCCCGCACGGCCTGCAGCGTCAGGTCCACGTGGGTGTCGGTCGGCGTGCCGACGATGACGGCGTCCACATCGTCGCGCCTGATCAGGGCGGCCGGGTCGCGGGACGCCTCGCACCGCAGCTCCGCCGCGAGGGCATCCGCCGCGTCGCCGAACGGGTCGGCCACGGCGACGAGTTCCGCGCGCCGGTCTGCGGCGACGTTGGCGGCATGGACCTTGCCGATCCGCCCGGCGCCGAGCACTGCGATGCGAACCATTCCGTTACCTCCAACAGCAGGGTGCAGGGCGTGATCGTGTCAGAGCGGGGCCGCCGGGTGCGGCGGCGCGTCGAAGCCGCCCCAGACCGATTGGTCGTAGTTCACCATCGACCCCGTCATCAGGCCGGACTCGCTGCTCGACAGGAACGCCACCGCGCGCGCGACTTCCTGCGGGTCCACCAGGCGGCCGAACGGCTGCCTGGCGGCGGCCTCCGCCAGCCAGTCCGGATCGGCCCCGTGGAACTCCTGCTGGATGCGGTCCTCGCCCTCGCTCGCCATCCAGCCGATGTTGAGGCCGTTGACGCGGATGCGGTTGCGCAGCAGCGCGTAGGCCGTGTTCAGCGTCAGGGTCGCGAGCGCGCCCTTGGACGCGCAGTAGGCCGAGATGAAGGGCTGGCCGGCCATGCCGGAGATGGAGCAGATGTTGACGACCGTGCCCTCCGTTTTCTCCCGGCGCATGACCTTGATCGCGTCCTGCATCAGGAAGAACGGGCCGCGGACGTTGACCGCGAACATCCGGTCGAACAGCTCGGGCGAGGTGTCGAGGATGGTCCCCCGGTCCGTGATCGCCGCCGCGTTGACCAGCGCGTCGATGCGGCCGAACCGGGCATCGGTCCGGGCGATCACGGCGCGGCAGTCCTCGACCCGGCCGAGGTCGGCGGCAACGAACTCCACCTCCGCGCCGGTCGCGTCCCCGATTTCGCGCGCCTTCGCCTCGCCCTTGTCGCGCGAGCGGCCGCAGATGACGAGGCCGGACGCGCCGCGGTCGGCGAACAGCCGGGCGATGGCTGCCCCCAGGCCCTGCGTGCCGCCGGTGACGACGGCGATCTTGCCTTCGAACTGCGCCATGGCGGGTTATCCCTCGATCCGGTAGCCGGCGGCGGCGAGCGCCGCGGACAGGGCGCGGTGGCCGATCCGCGCATACTCGGCCGGAGGCGCTTTCGCCGGGTCCTGCTCGGCTTCCACGACGAACCAGCCCTGGTAGCCGGCGTCGGCGAGGCGGCGGCACACCGCAGCGAAGTCGATGGCCCCATCGCCCGGCACGGTGAAGGCGCCTTCCAGCACGGCGTCGAGAAAGGACTGCCGCTCCCGGTCCAGCCCCGCGATCACCGGGCCGCGCACGTCCTTCGCGTGGACGTGGACGATGCGCTTGCCGTGGTTGTCGATCACGCGCAGCACGTCGCCGCCGGCGAAGCGCATGTGCCCGGCGTCATACAGCAGCCCGACCGCCGCCCCGGTGTGCCGCATCAAAAGGTCCAGGTCGCGCTCGGTCTCGATGGCGGTCGCCATGTGGTGGTGGAAGGCGAGCGGCACGCCGGCCTCGGCGCAGTGCTCGGCGAAGCGGGTGAGGCGGCGGCCGTAGGCGCGGATCTCGTCCTCGGACAGGCGGCGGCGCGTGGAGAGCGGGGCGTCGCGCTTGTTCTGCACCGTCCCAGCCGTCTCGCCGTAGGCGAGGCAGGCGGCGCCGAGTTCACGGAACAACGCGAGCTGCGCCGCGACCCGGTCCTTTTCCTCCGCCAGGTCGTCGGGCGCGTCGAGCACGGTGCCGGAAAACCAGCCGGAGGCGAGCTTGAGGCCGAATGCCTCCAGCTTGGGGCGCAGCCCGGCCGCGGTCTTGGGAAACTTGCCGCCGGTCTCGACGCCGGAAAACCCGGCGTCCCGGCTTTCCGCCAGGCAGGTCTCCAGCGTCGTTTCGCCGCCCAGCTCCGGCAGGTCGTCGTTGGACCATGCAATCGGCGCGATGCCCAGTTTCGCTTTCATCGTGTCCTCCCGCGAACCGTTCAGATGCCGACGCGCTGCTTCGCGCGGCCTTGCCGCTGGGCGTCGTGCGCCGCGGCCACGTCCTCGCGGGCGCTGACCTCCGGCACGCCCACGTCCCACCAGGCGTCGCCCGGCGACCAGGCAAAGGCGTCGGACACGATCGTGATCACCGTCGTGCGGTCCGTCGTCTTGGCCCAGTCCAGCGCCTCGCCGAGTTCGGCCAGGCTTTCGGCACGCCGGGTGAGCGCGCCCATGGACTCGGCGTGCTTGGCGAAGTCCACCGCGAAGGGCTCCTCCACCCGGCAATCGCGGATCAGGTTGTTGAAGGAGGGCACGCCCTTGGCGTTCTGCAGCCGGTTGATCACCGCGTAGCCGCCGTTGTCGCAGACGATGAGGATCATCTTGTGCCCGGCCAGCACCGACGAATAGATGTCCGAGTTCATCATCAGGTAGGTGCCGTCGCCCACCATCACGATTGGCGTGCGGGTCGGGTCGGCCATCGCGGCGCCCCAGCCGGCGGAAATCTCGTAGCCCATGCAGGAAAAGCCGAACTCGCAATCAAAGGTGCCCGGCGTCTTGACGCGCCAATTCTTCATCACCTCGCCGGGCAGCCCGCCGGCCGCGGTGATCAGCAGGTCGCGCTCGCCCGCCTTGGCGTTCACGACGCCCACGACCTGGGCGTAGGTCGGCACCGGCGCGTTGGTCGGCTTCTGCAAGCCGTCGAGCAGGGTGTTCCACCCGACGAACGCGCGCCGCCCCCGGTCCGTCCAGCCCGGGTCGGCCGTCCAACCGCCCAGGGCTGCGTCCAACTCCCCCATTGTTTCCCGCGCATCGCCGACCACGGCGAGCGCCCGGTGCTTGGTCGCGTCCCAGCGCGCCGCGTTGACCGACACGAACCGGGCATCCGCGGCAAAGGCCGTCCAGGACCCCGTGGTGAAGTCCTGCAAGCGCGTGCCCACGGCGAGGATCACGTCGGCCTCGGCGGCAAGCTCGTTGGCCGAGGTGGAGCCGAGGATGCCGACCGGGCCGACATGGGCGGGGTGGTCATGCGCGACCGACCCCTTGCCGGCGACGGTTTCGGCGAGCGGGATGCCCCGGCGCTCGGCGAAGCGCGCCACCTCGGTTTCGGCCAGGGAGTAGCGCACCCCGCCGCCCGCGATCAGCAGGGGGCGCTTGGCGCCTTTGAGCAGTTCGATGGCCTCCGCAAGCCGGGCCTTGTCCGGACGGGGGCGGGGCACGGCGTGGACGGTCGGCTCGAAGAAGGCGACCGGGTAATCGGCTGCGAATTCCTGCACGTCCTGGGGCAGGGCGAGGAAAGCCGGGCCGCAGTCCGCGGGGTCAAGCATCGCGGCCGTGGCTTGCGGCAGGGAAGAGATGACCTGCTCCGGGTGGGTGATGCGGTCCCAGTAGCGGGTGACGGCCTTGAAGGCGTCGTTGGCCGTGGTCGTGGGATTGTTGAAATGCTCAAGCTGCTGCAGCACCGGGTCCGGCCGGCGGTTGGCGAAGGTGTCGCCCGCGAGCAGCAGCACCGGCAGGCGGTTCGCGTGGGCGACGCCGGCGGCCGTCACCATGTTGAGGGCGCCGGGTCCGATGGAGGCGGCGGCCACCATGATCTGCCGGCGCCGCTTGGCCTTGGCGAAGCCGATGGCGGCCAGCGCCATGGATTGCTCGTTCTGCCCGCGCCAGGTCGGCAGCACGTCCTGCACGGCTTGGAGGGCTTCGGACAGGCAGGTGACGTTGCCGTGGCCGAAGATCGCGAACACCCCGGGGAACAGCGGCGCCCGCGCGCCGTCGATGATGGTGAACTGGTTGCAAAGAAAGCGGACCACGGCCTGCGCGGTGGTGCAGCGGACGGTTTTCATGCGGTCCCTCCCTTCGCGCGGCCGATGCCGCCGCGCACCCGGTTTTTACAATTATTATTGCATTGAATAGAAGATTGCAACATCAGTTGTGAAAACTGCCCTTGGGTCGCGGCGGGTTCAAGCCGGGGCCTCAGGCGCGCTTCGCTTGCCGTGAAGCCGGGCTGCGGTCCCGCTCGATCCCGGTCACCGTCGGGATGCGCGGGGCGGCGCCGCGGTCGGGCTGCAGCAGGGCGGCCGTGGCCACCGCGAGGCATTGCACGAGGCACATCGGGCCGGCCAGCGACCGCGAAAAGCTGTACTCGTCCTCCGGGACCGTGAACAGGACCCGCGCGTGCTTGGCCAGCGGCGAGAGCGGGCTGTCGGTGATCGCCACGACGGGCACCCCGTTCGCCGCGGCGGCATCCCGGATCGCGACCACTTCCCGGGCATAATGGCGGAACGCCACGGCGACGAGCACGTCCCGGGCGGAAACGGCCGCCGCCATTTCCTGGGCCAGGCCGCCCGCCGGGTCGAGCAGCACGACCCGGCGGCGCAGCATGACCAGGACGTAGCGCAGGAAGGAGGCGATCGGCTCGGAGCGGAGCTGCCCGGCGATGTAGATCGTCTCGGCGTCCTTCAGCAGGCGCGCAGCGTCCGACAAGCTGTCCTCGGTCACGCTGTCCAGCAGGCCCTGCAGCGTCGCGATGTCGCGCACCACGAGGTCCCGCAGGAAGCCGAGGTTGCCGTGGCTCGGGTTGCGCGAGAGATCGACCTCGATCGCGCCGATGCGTTCGCGGAAGCCCGGGGCCGCGGTGGCGAGCCGGGTTTGGAACACCGACTGCATCTGCTTGAAGCCGGAATAGCCGAAATGCTGGGCGAAGCGGACAAGGGCCGAAGGGTGCACCCCACACCCGGCGGCGACCGCGTTGATGGATTCGAGCGCCACCGCGTTCGGGTTCTGGGTGAAGAAGCGCGCGATCTGCTGGGAGCGGCCGGACAGGCCCGGGTATTCGTGCGTGATAAGGTTGACGATCCCCTCGTAGTTCAGGGGCAGGGCCGGAGCCTTGTCCGTTCCGTTCATCGCCACCCGCCTCTCCTGGCTGCTGCCCCGGGCACCGCTCCGCCTGCGCCTGGGATGGAAATTTTATCGCGTCAGCCGCGGCTGAGCAACCATCTTTGCCAAAGCGGCCGGAGGTGGGAGGAGCGGGAAGCGGGCAGTTGACGCCCGCGCCGACCAGCACCGGATGGAAGCCAGGCCGGGCCGTTCGACAGGTTGAATCGTGCTCGCAGTGGCCATACCTCTCACACCAACCTGATCGACAGAAGCGACAGGCCGCACGGGGAGCGACATGTCGAACGCGTTGCGGATCGCGCATGGCCCGTACGGCCGTGTTGTGTTGCTGGACATGGACGCGCCGCTGGTGCGGCACGCGCATCCGCATTGCCATGTGCTGATCAAGGCTGAGGGCGCGGATACCCAGTTCCTGGTGCGCGGCCGGACAGCGCCGCTGACGCGGGACAGCGCGGTGCTCATCAACGCATGGGAGCCGCATTGCTACGCCCATGATGCGGCCCGGCCGCGCACCATCATATTGGCATTGTATATCGAGCCGCTTTGGCTGGGCCGCTTCCGCCGCAACTGGACGGCGAGCGGAGCCCCTGGGTTCTTCGAGCAGTCCTGCGTGGCGCTGCCGCCCCGGGTGCGGCAGCTGGCGGACGAGATGGCCTTGGCGCTTGCGCAAGGCGCCGCGACGGCGGCGGCGCAGGAGGCGCTGCTGTCCGAGCTGATGATCGCCGTCATCGAGCGGTTCACGCCGTGGCGAGAGGTCGGCACGTCGCTGCGGGATTTGGCACGCGGGCGCGGCGTGGACCGGCGGATCAGGCGGACGCTGCTCGCCATGCAGCACGATCCGTCCTCGGTCGGCGACATGGGGGCGCTGGCAAGGCAGGCCGGGCTGTCGCGGGCGCACTTTTTCCGGCTGTTCGAGCAGGCGACCCAGGTGCCGCCGCGGGTGTTCCTGAACGTGCTGCGGCTGGAGCGGGCCGTGGCGGCGCTGGTGCAAAGCGAGGCCCCGATCGGGGACATCGGCGAGCGGCTCGGCTTCAGCGCGGCCCCGCACTTCACCCGGTTCTTCCGCGACCACGCCGGCGCCTCGCCCAGCGAGTTCCGGGCGGTTGCCGG
>CAXTUO010000025.1:7987-14278 GCA_964247175.1 uncultured Acetobacteraceae bacterium
GACGCCGGCACCCCGCCCGGCACGCTGCACGCGGCCATCCTGCGCTCGCCCCATGCCCACGCCACCATCGAGGCGATCGACGTCGCCCGCGCCCGCGCCCTGCCCGGCGTGGCCGCGGTGCTCACGGGCGAGGACCTGCGCGCCGTCATGTCGAGCCTTGTGGTGGGGGTCAAGGCGCCGGTCGAGTGCTGGCCCATTGCGACCGGCCGGGTGCGCTATGTGGGCGAGCCCGTGGCAATCGCGGTGGCATCGGACCGCTACCTGGCCGAGGACGCGCTGGACGCCATCGACGTGCGTTACGCGCCGCTGCCGGCCGTGCTGGCGCCGCTGGACGCGATCGCGCCCGGGGCGCCGGTGCTGCACGAAGGCTTTCCGGGCAACGTGGCCAGCGACCGGTCGTTCTCCTATGGCGACCCGGATGCGGCGTTCGCGGCGGCATCGCATCGGGTGCGGGTCGAGGTCGAGTACCCCCGCAGCGCCTGCACGCCGATCGAATGCTACGGGGTGGTGGCGGAGTACGATCCGGGCCTCGACGGCTACGACGTTCTGGCCAACTTCCAAGGGCCGTTCAGCATCCATGCCGTCATCGCGCGGGCGCTGCGGGTGCCGGGCAACCGGCTGCGGCTGCGGACGCCGGCGGAGTCGGGCGGCAGCTTCGGGGTGAAGCAGGGCGTGTTCCCCTACATCGTGCTGATCGCCGCGGCGGCGCGGCTGGCGGGCCGGCCGGTGAAGTGGATCGAGGACCGGATGGAGCACCTGGCGGGCGCCGTCGCGGCGACCAACCGCTCGACCCGGCTCGAAGCGGCGGTGGACGCCGACGGGCGCATCCTGGCGCTCGACTGGGACCAGGTGGAGGACTGCGGCGCGCACCTGCGCGCGCCGGAACCGGCGACGCTGTACCGCATGCACGGCAACATGACCGGCGCCTACGCGATCCGGCACGTGCGCATCCGCAACCGCGTGGTGGTGACGAACAAGCTGCCGACCGGGCTGAACCGCGGCTTCGGCGGCCCGCAGGTTTATTTCCCGCTGGAGCGGGTGGCCGCACGGATCGCGGCGACGCTGGGGCTCGATCCCGTCCAGGTGATCCGGCGCAACCTGGTGCCGGCCGAGGCCTTCCCGTACCGGACCGCGACCGGCGCGCTGCTGGACTCCGGCGACTACCGGGCGGCGCTGGACGCGGCGCTGCGGGATGGCGGGCACGCCGGGCTGCTGGCCAAGCGGGAAGCGGCCCGGGCGGAAGGGCGTCTGTACGGCATCGGCTACGCCGCCGTGGTCGAGCCGTCAGTGTCGAACATGGGCTACATCACGACGGTGCTGACGGCGGCCGAACGCCGCAAGGCGGGACCGAAGAACGGGGCGCAGGCCACGGCGACGGTCGCCGTCGATCCCGTGGGGTCGGTCACGGTGCACGTCGCTTCCGTGCCGCAGGGCCAGGGGCACCGGACGGTGCTGTCGCAGGTGGTCGCCGACGTGTTCGGGCTGCGGCCCGGCGACGTTCGGGTCGTGACCGACGTGGACACGGCCAAGGACGCCTGGTCGATCGCGTCAGGCAACTATTCCAGCCGGTTCGCGCCGGCCGTGGCAGGAGCGGCGCAGATCGCGGCGACCCGGCTGCGCCGCAAGCTGGCGCGGGTGGCCGCGGCGCAACTGAACGTGCAGGCCGACGAGCTGGCGTTCGCGGGCGGCAAGATCTTTGCCGGCGCCAACCCGGGCAACGCCGTGACGTTCACGCGGGTGGCGGCCAGCGGGCATTGGGCGCCGGGGACGCAGCCCGAAGACGTGGACCAGGCGCTGCGCGAAACGGCGTTCTGGACGCCGCCTGAACTCGAAGCGCCCAACGACGCCGACGAGGTGAACTCCTCCTTGTGCCACGGCTTCATCTTCGACTTCTGCGGCGTCGAGGTGGACCGCGACACCGGCGAGGTCCGGCTGGACCGCTACGTGACCATGCATGATTGCGGCCGGATCCTGCATCCGGCAATGGTGGCGGGGCAGGTGGCGGGCGGCTTCGCGCATGCCTTGGGGGCGGCGCTGCTGGAGGAGCAGTCCTATGCGCCGGACGGCAGCCTGCAAACGGGCACGCTGGCGGACTACCTGATCCCGACCGCGATGGAGGTGCCGGACCCCGTCATACTGCACTACGAAACGCCGTCGCCGTTCACGCCGCTGGGGGCGAAGGGCGTGGGCGAGGGCAACACGATGTCCACGCCGGTCTGCATCGCCAACGCCGTGGCGGACGCGCTGGGCCTGGCCCATGTGCAGTTGCCGCTGGTGCCGTCGCGGCTGAGCGAGGCGCTGCATGGGCCGGAGCGGGAACCGCCGGCCCGGGCTTCGCGGCCGGCCCGCACGGCGAAGCCCGGGGAGCGGGCCTTGCACGGCGAGGGCAGCGCCGCGGTCAAGGCGTCCCCGGAACGGCTGTGGGCGATGCTGCTGGACCCGGAGCTGCTGGCCCGCGTGGTGCCCGGCGCGCATGGCGTGCAGCGGGTGAGCGACACGCAGTTCCGCGCCGATGTGACCTTGGGCATCGGACCCGTGCGCGGGCGCTACAAGGCGGAGATCAGCCTGTCGGACCTGGACGAGCCGCGCTCGGTGACGCTGTCAGGCTCGGTCGATGGGGCGCTGGGGTTCGGCCGCGGCCAGGGCCGGCTGCGGCTGGAAGCGGCCGGCCCGGCGCGGACGGTGCTGCACTACGAATACGAGGCGGCGCTGGGCGGGCGGGTGGCGTCGATTGCCGGGCGGCTGCTCGATGGCGCGGCGCGGGTGGTGATCGGGGAGTTCTTCAACGCGCTGGCGGCGCAGGCCGGAAACGGGCGGCGGCAAAGCTTGTGGCGACGGCTGCTGGGCCTGTTCGGGAAGCGCGCGTGAAGCCCGCGCCCTTCGGCTACCTGCGCGCCGGCACGGTGGCGGAAGCCTTGGAGGCTTTGCGCCAGGGGGGCGGCGAGGCCCGGGTGATCGCGGGCGGGCAGAGCCTGGTGCCGATGCTGAACATGCGGCTCGCCCGGCCCGGCCTGCTGGTGGACATCATGCACATCGAGGCGCTGCGCCGGGTCGAGGACGACGGGAAGCGCCTGGTGATCGGCGCCGGGGTGCGGCAGCGGGCGCTGGAGGCCCGGCCGGACCTGGCGCCGCGGCAGCCGCTGCTGGCGGCCGTGCTGCCGTGGCTGGGGCACGTGCAAACGCGCAGCCGGGGAACGGTATGCGGCTCGGTCGCCCATGCGGACCCGAGCGCCGAGCTGCCGCTGGCGCTGGTGGCGCTGGAGGGCGAGGTCCACCTGCGCAGCAGCCGCAAGGCGCGGCGGGTCGCGGCCGGGTCGTTCTTCACCGGCATTATGGCGACGGCGCGGGCGGAGGAGGAGCTGATCGAGGCGGTTTCCGTGCCGACCGTCCAGCCCGGCGCGGGCTATGCGTTCCGGGAGGTGTCGCGGCGGCACGGCGACTACGCCATCGCGGCGTTCGCGGCGGTGGCGGATGGGCAGGGAGTGCGGCTGGCGGTGGGCGGCGTGGCGGCGGCGCCCGAGGCGCGCCGCGTGCCGGCTGACGGGGGCCTGGAGGACGCACTGGAGGCGTTCGCCTGGGAGCTGGAAGCGCGGGACGACCTGCATGCCTCGGCGCGCTACCGGCGGGAGCTGGTGCGCCGGATCGGGCGCGAGGTGGTGCACCGGGCGGTGCGGGACCGCGATGCGCGGATGGACAAGCGGGAGGCTGCGTGATGGGGCGTCACTCTTCGCCGGTGCTGGACGCGGGGCGGCGCCATGCCGTCCGCTTCACGCTGAACGGCAAGCCGGTCGGCGGCGAGGCGGAGCCGCGGACGCTGCTGCACGACTTCCTGCGCCACACGCTGGGGGCGACGGGCACCCATGTCGGCTGCGAGCACGGCGTATGCGGCGCCTGCACGGTGCAGATCGACGGCCAGGCGGCGCGGGCCTGCCTGGCCCTGGCAGTGCAGGCGGACGGGGCGGACATCCGCACCGTCGAAGGGTTGGCGCCAGCGCCCGACCGGCTGTCGGTGCTGCAGGAAGCGTTCCGCACGCATTTCGGCCTGCAATGCGGGTTCTGCACGGCGGGCATCCTGATGTCGCTGGACGCCTATCTGCGCGACTTCCCGGACTGCGACGAGCAAGGGGTGCGAGAGGTGCTGTCCGGCCATCTATGCCGCTGCACCGGCTACACGTCCATCGTGAAGGCGGCGCTGGCCGCGGCGGCGACGCTCCGGGAAGCCGCGGATGCTTGACCTCGGCACCGGCTTCCTGGCGAGCGTCGAGCGGGACCCGGCGGCGCTGGCGGTCGTCGATGGCGACCTGCGGCTGAGCTATGCCGAGTGGGCGCCGCGGATTGGGTCGGTGGCGGCGGGGCTGCGGCAGCTCGGGCTGAAACCCGGCGACCGGCTGCTGACCCTGCTGCAGAACCGCTGGGAGGCGGCGACCTTGCACTGGGCCTGCCAGTTCGCCGGCGTCGTCATCACGCCGCTGAACTGGCGCGCAAAGGCCGACGAGGTCGAATACGGCGTGACCGACGCCGAGGCGCAGGCGGTGGCCTACGAGGATGCGTCGGCCGAAGCGGTTCGAAGCTCGGCGGCGGCCATGGCGTTGCCGCGGATCGCGCTGGACGATGCGGGCGCTGGCGAAACCGCGTTCGACGCGCTGGCGGCGGGCACTGGCGAGCTGGCGCCGCGGGCGACGGCGGATGACTGGTCGCTCATGCTGTACACCTCCGGCACCACGTCGCGGCCGAAGGGCGTGCCGCGGCGGCACCGGGCGGAGCGGGCGGCGGCAGTCGCGCATGTGGCGCAGAACCTGTATCGCCACGGCGAGCGGACGCTGGGCGTGATGCCGCTGTATCACACGATGGGCGTGCGCTCCCTGCTGGCGATGTCGCTGATCGGCGGCTGCTTCGCGTGCCTGCCGCGCTTCGAGATCGAGGCGGCGCTGCGGCTGATCGGGCGGGAGCGGATCACCAACCTTTACCTCGTGCCGACGCTTTACCACGACATGGTCGGCCACCGGGCCTTCGCGGCGGCGGATGTCAGCTCCGTCCGCAAGCTGGGTTTCGCAGGCGCGCCGATGACGGACGGGCTGCTGCGTCGCCTGACCGAGGCGTTCCGCCCGGAGCTGTTCGTCAATCACTACGGCAGCAGCGAGGTTTATACCTGCACGGTCAACCAGGATGCCGCGCGCAAGCCCGGCAGCGCCGGACGGTCGGGGCTGAACCAACGCATCCGCGTCGTCCGGCTGGGCGCCGCCGGGGCGGACGAGCTGGCCGCACCCGGCGAGGAGGGCGAAATCCTGGCGTCCCTGCTCGGCGACGAGGCGTTCGAAGGCTACTGGCGGCGTCCGGAGGCGACGGCCAAGGCGCTGCGCGACGGCTGGTACTTCACCGGCGACACCGGGTATTTCGACGGCGACGGCGACCTGTACGTGAGCGGCCGGACGGACGACATGATCATCACCGGCGGCGAGAACGTGTCCCCGGTCGAGGTCGAGAGCTGCCTGTCGCTGCACCCGGCGGTGTCGGAGGTCGCGGTGGCCGGCCTGCCGGACGAGCGTTGGGGCAAGATCGTCGCGGCCTTCGTGACGGTCGCAAGCCCGGTGAGCGAGGCCGAGCTGGACCGCCACTGCCGGGACAGTGGGCTGGCCAACTTCAAGCGCCCGCGCCGCTTCGTGTTCGTGGACGCCATCCCGAAATCGCCGGTCGGCAAGCTGCTGCGCCGCAAGCTGGTCAGCGGAGAGTACGAGGCCGCCGCCAACACCCCAACACAGGAATCAGCCGCATGAACGACCTGCCCGCAACGGAGACGAATATGGAGAAGACGGGACTCGACGGCTTCCGCGTGGAGGTGGACGAGGCCGCCGCCCGCGGCGACATCGTGCTGGACCGCGCGCCGTACAACGTCATCAACATGGGCCAGCGCGACCAGCTGCGCCGGGCCATCGAGCAGTTGGACGAGGACCCGCGGGTGCGGGTGATCGTGCTGCGCGGGGAAGGCAAGCACTTCAGCAGCGGCGGCTACATCAAGGGCTTCGTCGAGGCGTCGCCCGAGCACGTCAGCAAGCTCGCCTGGAACATCGCGGCGCCGGCGCGGGCCAGCAAGCCCGTCATTGCGGCCAACCGCGGCTACTGCTTCGGCGTGGGGTTCGAAATCAGCCTGGCCTGCGACTTCCGCCTGGTGTCCGAGACCTGCGAGTACGCGCTGCCGGAACAGAAGCTGGGGCAGATCCCCGGGTCCGGCGGGTCGGCGCGGCTGCAGAAGATCGTGGGGATCACGCGGACCAAGGACATCGTCATGCGGTC
>CAXTUO010000026.1:0-14221 GCA_964247175.1 uncultured Acetobacteraceae bacterium
CACCCGCAGGCACCAGGCCCGGGTAGTCGGCCGAGGTGAACTGCGACGGAAGGTACGTCTGCAGGAGCGGCTCGGACAGCGGAACAGGGAGAAGGTGGATGCCAGGCGGCAGCGGAGTGGTGAACCGGGCCGGCTTGCCGGTCACCCGCACCATGGCGGCAATATCCCCTCGCCGCAGCTTCTCCGTCGCATCCACAGTGGCGTCGAACACGGGCTGTATCGCGATCCCGAGGCGGGAGAACAGCAAGGTGGCGGTCATCGCCGTGCCGGAGCCGGGGTTGTCCATGCTGACCAGCTTTCCCGCGAGATCGGAAAGCTGCTGTATGGCCGGCTGGGCAAAGACGTGCACTTCCTCGTCGTACAGCTTGGTTATATATTGAACCTGCTGCTGAACGCCCGGGAATGTCCGTTGCTGCGCAGCCGCGGCGAGGACGTCCGACTGGACGATCGCGATATCCACGCCGCGCAGGTAGAGCAGGTCAGACAGGTTCTGGTATGATCCTTTCCCGAGTATCGGCAGGATGCGGAGCTCATCAACGCCATCGAGCACGGCGGCGATGTCCGCGGCGAAGCGGGTGTATGTCCCGTCCAGCCCTCCGGAGATGATCCCAACGGCGCCGGCATTCGCCCGGGCCAGCGCACTGGCGCTGGTTTGCGCGCGTGCCGGGCCGAGCGCGGCGAGAGCGGCGGCGGAACCCGTCAAGGCAGTGCGGCGATACATGAAGCGTCTCCTTCGCTGGGCATCTTACGGGAGGCGGGCGAGAAGCTCCGCCGCGGAAGGGTCGCCGAGCGCGCGGGCGCGCCCGTACCAGTCCCGGGCCGCAACGGGATCGGCGAAGCGGCCGTCGATCCCGAGAGATGACAGGATATGGGGGTCGAACGTCTTTCCCACTGCCAGCGGGGCGGCTGGCGACGCTTGATGAACCGCGGCCGCCCGTTCGTAGAACGATCGGGCCTGGGCGATGTTGCCACGCACCATGGCCGAGTCGCCCTGCCGCATGAGGGCCGCAAACATCGGCGGGCCGGCGGTGGCATCCGGCGGCAGCACAAGCGAGGGGAGGAGCGCGGCCCCCGTGTCCTGGACGACGATGCGCGGCGGGTTGCGGTTTGCCGGAAGGAAGGCCTTGGAAAAGACGGGAGCCGGGCTGGATAGAACGGGAGCGGTTCCCCCGCCGAGCAAAAGCGCAAGCACGAGGCAGCCGGGCGCCAAGCGTCCCTTGGCAGCCGCCAAGCCCGACATCTGGCGGATCGCAAGGAGGCGATGCTTGTTTCCCGTCCCCATGTCTCCATTTCTGCGATGCTGGCGTCAATTGAGGGTTGCAGGCCATCCAGGCCGCGCGCGCTGCCGAGACAGGCGGGCGCGCCAGCAAATGATTGTCCATCCGGAAAGCCGTCCGGGCAAGTCCCGAGCCAAGCCATTCCGCAAAGCCAACTTCCCGGCCGTTGCCGGCTGTCCGCGGGCTTTACAGCAGCGAGCCGCCCTGCCGGCGAAGCAGCCGGTAAACCAGCAGCAGCGGCACCCCGGTGAACAGGATCAGGATCGAGGCCGCGGCCGCGGCCTCGCCCGGCGCCGTTCCCTCCAGCGACTGCAGCATCAGAACCGTCATCGTCGTCCAGCGGCTGCTGTACAGGACGATGGTTGAGCTGAGTTCGGCCGTCGCCGTGACCCATACCAGCACCATGCCGCCGGCCAGCCCTCCAAGCATCAGCGGCACGGTCAGGGTGAGGAAGGTTCTTGCTGGCGACAATCCCAGGTTGATCGACGCTTCCTCCAGGCTCGGGTCGATTTGGTGGACGATGGCGCTGGCTGACCGAACGCTGAGCGGCAGCTTGCGGACGACATAGGCCATGACGAGGATCAGCCAGCCCCCGGTCAGCACGGGCCACCCGCTGTTGAACGCGATGACCAGGCCGATTCCAAGCACGGTGCCGGACACTGCGAACGGCATGGTGGCGAGGATGCTGAGCAGGGCGGAAAGGCGGTTGTGCTGCCGGGCGAGCACGTAGCCGATCGGTGCGCCCAGCACGGCCGCCGCCGCCGCCGCCAGGCTGGCCAGCGCCAGCGTGTTGGCGAGCGGCCGGTATGACCCTTTCAGCAGGTTGCGGTAGTTGCCGAGCCCCAACTGCCAACTGAGCACCGGCCCTTGGAAATGCTGGAACGAGATGACGGCCACCGTGGCGAACGGCAGCAGCGACAACGAAACCGCCCCCCAGCAGAACGCCGCGGCGAGCAGCCGCCAGCGCCGGCTCACCGGGATCGCCGGCGCGGCGCGGCGGGCATTCGTCGCGAAGCGCCGCGGCGCCAGGTAGGAGCGCTGCAGCAGCAGCGCAACCGCCGCGCATCCCACCAGCAAGACGCTGAGGGCGGCCGCGGCGGCGGCGTTCGGGTCGGCCTCCCCGGCGAACAGCTTGAAGATGTCGAGCGCCAGGAAGGGCCGGTCCTCCGCCAGCACCGCCGGCACGCCGAAATTCTCCAACGCCTCGATGAAGACCAGCAGCGCCCCCGCCAGCACGGACGGGACCACGATGGGCAGCAGCACGGTGCGGAACGCATGCCACCGCGACGCGCCGAGGTTGCGGGCTGCTTCCTCCGTCGAGGCATCAACCGCCCTGAACCCTGCCAAGGTCGGCAGCAGCACGTATGGATAAAGGGTCAGGGTGAACACGGCGACAATGCCGGCCATGCCGTAGATGGAGCCGACCGCAATGCCGACGGAGCGCAGCGCGACGGTGACGACGCCGGCATGGCCGAACAGGAGAACCAGCGCATAGGCGCTGACGAAGGAAGGCAGCACCATCGGCAGCGACGCCAGCGTCAGCAGCAGCGCCTTGCCCGGCACGGCGAGGCGGGCCAGGCAGAACGCCAGCGGCACGCCGATCAAGGATGCCAGGACCATCGACATCGCTCCGGCCGCGAGGCTGTTGCCGAGGCTGCCGAGGTAGTAGCGGCTCGACAGGATCTCCGCGTAGGCCGCCAAGGTGAAGGCGCCCGCGTCGTCCTGCACGCTTGACCGCAGGACGAGCCACAAGGGATACAGCAGGAACAACCCCAGGAAGGCGAGTGCCAGCAGGCTGATGCCGGCGTGGAAGCGCCAGGAGCCGCCGAGCCGCGTCACGGGGCGGGATAGGCGACGATCTGCGCCGGGTCGTACGCAAGGCTCAAGGTGCCATCCGCAGCAGGCTGCGTTTTTTGCCCGCCCAGGATCACGACGCGGATGGGGGTGCCGTCCGGCAGCGCGGCGTGCAGCCGCAGAAGCGGCCCCAGGAACTCCCGCAGCCGCAGCCGGACGGCCAAGGCCGGGCTGCCGGCATCGGGGCGATCCACCAGGCGCATCGTTTCAGGCCGGATGGAGAGCAGGACCTTGATGCCCGGCGCCCCGGCCTTGCCGAGCACTTGGAACGCGGCGCCTCCTGCCGCCACCGTGGTCGCCGAGCCGTCGAAACCGGTGACGACGCCAGGGATGATGTTGGTCGAGCCCATGAACCCCGCGACGAACGCCGTCTGCGGCGCCTGATAGATCGTCTCGGGCGATCCGACCTGCTCGATCCGGCCATCGCGGAGCACGGCGATGCGGTCGGAAATGGCCAGGGCTTCCTCCTGATCGTGGGTGACATAGATGGCCGTCAGCCCAAGCGATTTCTGGAGGTGGCGAATTTCGACCCTCATATGGGTCCGAAGCTGCGCATCGAGGTTGGACAACGGTTCGTCGAACAGCAGCACGGCAGGCTTGATCACGAGGCTGCGGGCGATGGCGACCCTCTGCAACTGGCCGCCGGAAAGCTCGTGCGGCCAGCGGCTGCCGTAGCCGGGCAGCCGCACCAGCGCCAGCGCCTCCGCGACCCTGTCCCGGATGTCCTGCCGGCCCACCTTGCGTGCCCGCAAGCCATAAGCGACGTTTTGCTCGACCGTGAGGTTGGGAAAGATCGCATAGCTTTGGAAAACCATGCCGATGTTGCGGCGATGCGCCGGAACGTGGTCGATCCGCTGATCGCCGAACCAGATGCTGCCGCGCTCCACCTCGCAGAACCCGGCGATCATCCGCAGCAGCGTCGTCTTGCCGCAGCCTGACGGCCCCAGCAGCGTGAAAAGCTCGCCCTCGGCGATCAGGGCGGAGATGTTGTCCACCGCACGAACGTTCCCAAACGTCCGAACAACGGCATCGAGCCGGATCGCGGTCACAAATGTGCTCGCCCGGCCCGGCCCCGCATGATCAACGCGTGCTCTGGATCAGCGTTTTCAGATGCGCCAGGGTTTCGCGGCGCGATGCCTCCCACTTCGCATCGTCATAAGGCACGATTTTCAGCGCAGACAGCGGGGGCATGTGGCCCGGCATGCTCGCCAGATCGATGTCCTGGCGCGCCGGCCGACGGAAGGTGGACCGCAAAAGCTGTTCCTGGATGTCCTTCCTGTTGATGAAATCAACAAAGGCCTTGGCCGCCTCCGGGTTGGGACCGCCTTTGATGATCGCCACGCCCTCGGCGATCGCCACGGTTCCGTCTGACGGGTAAACCACCTGGACCGGCGCGTTGTTCTGGCGCCAAAGAAGGCCGGCGTATTCGAGCGAGATGCCCAGCGGGTATTCGCCGCTCCCGTTGCCCTCGAAAACCAGAGTGGAGCGGTTCAGCACCTTGGTGTTGGCGAGCAGCTTGGCGAGCCGGGTCCAGGCCGGGTCTCCGCCGCCCCACAGCGACACGAGAAAGGTTGCATTGACATAGGAGGAGCCCGAGTTCGCCGGGTCAGTGTAAGCGATCTTCTCCTTCCATTTCGGATCAAGCAGATCGCTCCATCGTTTCGGCCCCGCGGCCGCAGGGATGGCCGCCGTGTTCTGGGTGATCGTCAGGACTTGGAGGTTGGTGCCGATCCAAAGATTGTCCGGGTCTCGGTACTGGGCCGCGATCGCGTCGCGTTCCTTTGCGGCATAGGGCTCGAAGACTCTGCTGTTTTCCTTCAGAAGCGACGAACTCACTCCCCAGATGACGTCGGCTTGGGGGTGGGCCTGTTCGGAGACGATGCGCCGGAACAGCACGCCCGACCCGGTTGACACCACGTCAACCGTGATTCCGGACGCTTTTGTGAAAGCGTCGGCAACCATGGTGTTCACCGTGTTGTCGTTGGCCGAGTACAACACGAGGCGCTGTTCCGCCGCGGCGCTTCCGGTGGCGCCGAGCGCCGCGATGCCCAATGCGGCCAGCCCTAGCCGGCAAAGCCAAGATGCTACGTTTTCCATGCCGATCCCTTTCACGCCAACATACGATGTCAGTCAGCCAGCAGCGAGGCGGGCGCCTGCTTGCCGCCAACCCAGCAGATCGGGCGTGGCTTGATTGAGTTGGCAAAGGCGGCGACCCCGTCGCAGCGTGCCGGGCACGGTGGCCTCGTTCAACCCCTGTCGCCGTCATTCACGCCGCCGCAGGGTGGGCTGACGTAAGAAGCTTGTCCCTGACCCGACCTTGGAGTCCCACCTTGCCTTTCAAGCTGAACCACGACCGCCGCCGTCGCATCCCACGACAGAAGCACAGGGGCGCTGCGCCGCGAGTTGGATTGCCGGGTGCCCAAACCGCGTTACGGATGGAGATGCTCTTCCTGGCCGCATTCAAAGGCGTTTCCGAACGCTCTTGGTCGTTCAGGCGAGGTTCAAATCCTGAATGGCGTGAGCGAGGCGGAGATGACCCGGCGACCCGCGGCTTTGAAGGCGGGAACGTAAAGCAGGAGGGTAAGCAGGGTGACAACCGCCAGGCCCATCGAGATAGGCCGGGTGAAGAACGGCTCGATGCTGCCGTCGCTCAGGACGAGGCCGCGGCGAAGGCTCTTGTCCAGCAGACCGCCAAGGACCAGGCCAAGCACGAAGGGCGCCATATGGTAGCCGCGGCGACGAAGCAGGAAGGCCCCGATCCCGACGACCATCATCGTGTAGATGTCGAAAAGCCGGGACGCGCTGGCATAGGCGCCGACGGTGCAGAGCAGGAAGATGATGGGCATCAACACCGAGTTGCGGACGCGCAGCACCAGCAGGAGCGGGCGCACCAGGAACAGGCCGAACAGCAGGATGGAGAACATCGCCACCGTCGTCATGGCGACGACATCGTAAATGAAGTGGGGATGCTCGACCAGCAGCATGGGGCCGGGCTGGATGCCGTGGATGATCATGGCGGCCATCAGGACGGCAGATGGGGCGGACCCGGGAATGCCGAGGGCAAGCAGCGGGATCATGTGGCCGGGGATGGAAGCCATGTCGCCGGTTTCCGCAGCCATCAGGCCGTCGATGGAGCCCTTGCCGAACGTCTCGGGCTCTCGGCTGACGGCCCGGGCGGCGGCATAGGACATCCAGGCGCCGCTGTCTTCGCCGACGCCGGGCATGAGGCCGGTGGCGACGCCGATGATGCCGGAGCGGAGCACGGTGGGCCAGTGCTGCAGCACCTCGCGGAAGCGGGGGAGCACGCTGTCCCGCATCTCGACCGGTTGGGCCTCGGCCGGGTTGGCGAGCTTGGTCAGAATTTCCGCGAAGCCGAACGCGCCGACCAGGGCGGGGATGAGGGCGATGCCGCCGGAAAGCTGGTCCCAGCCGAAGGTGAAGCGGTCATGCGCGTACAGGCCGTCCTGTCCGATCTGGGCGGCGAACAAGCCGAGCAGGCCCATGAGCCAGCCCTTCAGCGGATCGTTGCCGACGAGGGAGCCAGACATGGTGACGCCGAACAGCGCGAGCCAGAAGAACTCGTAGGAGCCAAAAGACAGGGCCACCCGGGCGAGCAGCGGAGTGAAGGCGGCGAGGCAGATGACGCCGAGCAGCACGGAGGTGAAGGCGCCGGAGGTGGCGATGCCGATGGCGCGCCCTGCCTCGCCGCGCATCGCCAAGGCATGGCCGTCGGCACACGAGGCGGCATTGGCGGCCGTGCCGGGAATGTTGAGCAGGATGGCGGTGCGGGAGCCGCCGTAAAGCGTGCCGACATAGGAGCAGACGAGCACGAGGATGGCGTCGTTGGCCGGCAGCTTGATGGTGAGGGTGGTGAGCAGGGCAATGCATAGCGTGGCGGACAGGCCGGGCAGGCAGCCGACGATGATGCCGACGAGGGCGCCACCCATGCCGAGAGCGAGCGAGAGCGGGTTGAGGACGCCGCCGTAAGAGTGGAGCAGGTCGTCGATGCCGGCGAACATGGCGGCTCCGTCTAAGCATCATTCTGCGGAGCGTGCCCACGCGCAGCAGGAAGAATGATGCGTCTTCAACGACTCCTAAGCAGGCATTCTCGCGGAAACCCGTAGGGTTTGCCGCTGGGGCGCAAGCTACGAATGCCTGCTTAGGGCAGGCGAACAAGGAACAGCTGTTGGAAGAGCAGGGTGATCGCCAGGCCGGCGCCGAGCCCCACAGCCAGCGCGAAGCCAGCCGGCGCCGCGCCGAGCCGCGATCTGCCCGCCGGGCCGCGGCGCAGGAACAGGATGGATGCGGCGACGAACACGGTGGCGGCCACCCAGAACGGCAGGCCGTGGCCGACGAGGCCGGCGCCGAACAGGACGCAAAGGCCGATGATGCCGGCGGCCCGGCCCGGCGCGGGGCCAAGCAGCCCACCACGCGGCCCGGCCGGTCCCCGGACCAGGCCGCCAGCGCGAAGGCTGCGGAACAGCAGGATGCTGCCCATCAGCAGCAGTGCGAGGCCAAGCAGGCCAGGCAGCAGGCCCGGCGCTGCAAATGGCGGAACGTCCTGGTCCTCCAGCCGGTCCATGAGCAGGGAGCCGGCCAGGATGGCGCCGCCAAATCCGAGCCAGGCGAGCGCATCGGCCAGGTCGGCGCGGGGAGGGGCGGGCTCATCGGCGCCGGCGCTCATGCTCAGGCGGGCGGCGCTGGAATGCCGACCGTGGCTGGCGAGACCTTCGCCTTGCCACTGGTGAAAAGCTGCCAGGCATTGGCCTGCACGGCAGGAAAGGCGGCCTTCTGGGCCTCCTCCCCAGTCACCGGGCTGAACAGGGCCCCGTTCCTGGCAGCATAGGCCTTCACTTTGGCGCTGTTGGCGATCGTGTCGCGCCAGATGGCCTGCAGGGTGCTCACAGCCTCGGCCGGAACGCCCTTGGGCAGGAAGATGCCGAAGTAGTTGGCCGGGGCGGTAAAGCCCTTGATGGTGTCGGACAGCGGCGGAATGCTGCCAAAGCCTTCCAGCGAGACCGGCTGGTCGGCGATGGCGGCAAGGGGACGCAGCAACTTGCCGCGGATCATTTCGGCCTCGTCTGTGGCGAGCTGGCTGGTCGCCACGGTCTCGCCGGCGACGGTGGCGACCACGGCCGGGTTGCCGCCGTCGTACGTCACGTGGCGGTAGGTGACCTTGGCTGCATTGGCCACCATGTCCATCGCCGCATGCCCGGCGGAGGTCACGCCCGCCGTGGCGACCGTGATGGCGGCGGGCTTGGCCCTCATGCCCTCGATCAACTCGGCCACGGTCTGATAAGGCTGCTTCGGGTTGACGGCGAGCACGGGGATGTTGGCGACGCTGAGGAACAGGTGCCAGTCGGTGATGCGGGCCTTGACCGAGCCCAGCGTCTCGTAGGCGCCAAGGTCCTGCACGGCGCCGCTGGTCCAGGTGCAGCCGTCCTTCGTGGCATCCAGCGCGCTCCTGGTGCCGATGGCGCCGGATGCGCCGGGCTGGTTGATGATGACGATGGACTGGCCGAGCGGCCCCTCAAGTTCGGCGGCGACCATGCGCGTCACCTGGTCGGTGGAGCCGCCGGCGGCCCAGGGAACAATCAGGTTGACGGGCCGGGACGGCTTCCAGGCCGCGGCTTGCGCCCGACCGGCTGCCGGCGCGGCCAGGAGGCCGAAGCTGGCGCCCAGCAGGGTGCGTCGGGTGGTCTGGACGGTCATGGCGTGCCCTCTTGCTTACAGGGTGATGCGACGGCCCTCTTCGGCGGCCTGGTAGGCGGCGTAGTGCACGCGGATGGCTTCGCAGGCGAGGCCGAGCCCGGCGAGCGGCTGCCGGCCGGTGACGGCGCATTCCATGAAGTCCTGGATCTCGCCCTGGTAGCCGCGGGTCCATTCTTCTTCGAGGCAGACCATCTGCCACCCGGTCTTCCGGTCCACCTTCTCCGTGATATACACGCCGGCCAGCTTCTCCTCGTCGGTCGCGTAGCTCATCATGCGGTTGTTGGGGGCGATGTTGGCGTGGAGGACGCCGCCGCTGGTGTAGGTTTCCACCAGGTTGCGCACCCCGCCCAGGATCATGTCGCCCGCGAACACGGTGGCCTTGGTGTTGTCGCTCCAGGTCAGGGTGAGCATGCCCCAGTCCTCCACGTCCACCGGACGGGCGTTGAGGAAGCGGCGATCGGCTTCTGGCACGTGGGGGGTGATGAGGCCGACGTCGCAGGTGACGTCCTTGACGGTGATCTGTTCGCCGCGCGCCTCGGCCTCGACCTGCTTGAGGTAAAGGGTGGCGGAGAGCGGGTGGCAGCCTTGGCGGAGCAGGGCGCCGCCCCCGGTCATGTCCCAGCGCGCGGCGTGCCCGGCGTGCGAGCCGCTATGGCTTTCCTCGGCCTTGATGAACAGGATCTTGTCCTTGGTGGCGCGGAGGATCTCGGCGGTCTTGCGAACGGCCGGGGCATAGACCCAATCCTCGGCATACAGGAACAGCTTGCCGGTGGCGCGGATCGCGGCCGCGGTGCGGTCCATTTCCACCACCACACGCTCGAACATCCGGGCCTTCGGAACCTTGAGCCCGATGGGCTCGGGGTCGCCCTCCTGGCCGAAATAGCCGGTGAACGGCTTCTCGCAGATCACGTGCTTGCCGGCCTGCATGCAGGCGACGACCATCTCGGCATGGGTCGCGGGCGGGGTGCACAGGTCGATCACATCGATCGCCGGGTCGTCCAGCAGGCTGCGCCAATCCCGGGTGGTGTTCGGGATGGCATGGCGACGGGCGAACTCCTCCACCTTGTCCCCGCGCGAACAGGCGGCGCGAACCCGCACATCGATCCCATAGACCCTGCGATAGGCATGCATGTGCAGCTCGGCCACAAAACCTGTGCCGACAACCGCGACGCCGATGGTGGGGAGGGCCTGCTCAGGCAAGTCGCACCGCCTTCTTCACGTCGGCGAGCTGCCGGGCCTCGGGCGACTTCTTGTAAAGTGCATCCAGCGGATAACAGCCGGAGATGATGCCGTTGCGAGGCGCCGTCGTGCAGTCGCTGAAGGTTCGGCAGATGCGCTTCTTCTGCAGAGCGCCGGTCCGGAGCACGTCCCGCGGCAGCTCCGGGTAGGACAGCACCATGCGGCCCAGGCCGACGAAATCGGTCCAGCCTTCGCGAACCGCGGCTTGCGCGACGTGGGGCAGGTAGTCCTGAAGATAGGTATAGCCGCTGCCGACCACCGTGAAATGCGGAAAGCGCTGCTTGAGCGCGCGGGTGGTGTGCAGCAGGCGGAGCACGCCGGCGAGCGGTTCCTCAGGCGGCCGATAGCCGTCGGAAGGCGGGTAAAGCGCCGGGCGGGTGACATGGGGATTGTAGTACGGGCTGCCCGCGGTGACGTTCAGCAGGGTGATGCCAAGCTGGTTCATGACATCGCAGAAGGCGATGGCCGGCTCGAAGTCGGGCTCGGTCGGGTCGTCGGCCCGGGCGCCGAACACGTCCAGGTAGCTGCCGTCCCAGGCTTCGGGAATGCCGGGTCCGAGGGCGCTGGCGGTGGACAGCGACGGGTCTGGCCGGAAGGGCACGAGGTCAATGGCGCTGAGGCGAACGCCGAGGGCGAGCCCGGGCGCTTCGGCCCGGATGCCGGCTGCGATTTCCCGCAGGAACCGGGTGCGGTTCTCGAGGCTGCCGCCGAAGCGGCCGGGGCGGTGCACGGCGCTGAGGAATTCATGGCCGAGGTAGCCATGGCAGTGCTTGAGGTCGATGAAATCGTAGCCGCAGGCCTGGGCGCGCTTGGCTGCCGTCACGAAGTCCTGGATCAGGCGCTCGATCTCGTCGTCCGTCATGACCGGATATTCGACGGGCAGGCCGAACTTCCGGTTGAGGATGGGGTGGTTGTAAAGGATGACCGGCTCAAGCGGGCGCCCGGAATTGGGCCGGCAAAAGCGTCCGGAATGGGTAAGCTGGAGGCCGATGAACAGCGGGCCGGTGTCGCCGCCCTCGCCTTCCTCATGCGCCGCGATGAGGGTGTCACGAAGACGGGCGATGTCTCCCATCGAGTCTTCCGTCAGCAGAAGCTGGCGGGGATTGGCCCGGCCATCATGCCGCACGGCAACGGCTTCGCCGCCCCAAACCAGCTTGGCGCCGGAGCGGCCGAAATTTGCCCAGCGATGGCGCGTGCGCTCGGTGGGCCGGCCGTCGGGCGTGCCATCCCAACCCTCCATCGGAAGGACGCAGAAACGGTTGGAAAGACGCAGGCCACCGATGACGTAGGGTTGCGAAAGGGGCGCGCCAGGGCCGGTCCCAACGACCTTGTCGCATGGAAAGCTCAGCCCCGAAGCGCCGGCATGGGCGAGGAAGCCTTCAACGCCGCCCAAGGAAGCGACCTTGGGATATTCACCGAACTTCAGCTGCGTTCCCTCCACGCCGGCCCTGTCGCCGGGCCTTGTTCATCGCGAAGGGGAGCGTGCGGCGGTCGGTTGAGACTGTCAACAACTCCGCTTGATTGACTTGGGGCCGAGGGCGCCAGCAAACTGGCCGCCCATTGCGGGAGGCGTCTGCATGCCGAACGGGCATATCGATCTGCCGGTGGCAGGCGGCCGTCTGGAGTCCTACATGGTGCGGCAGGCCCGGTCGTTCCCGAAGCCGTCCGGGCCATTCACCCGGGTCGCGTATGCCGCGGCGCACGTGGTGGCGGACCCCTGGGCGGCGGCGGACCCGTGGGTGGATGCGCCCATCGATTGGGACGCGACGCTCGCGTTCCGAAGGCACTTGTGGGGCCTAGGCCTGGGCGTGGCTGAGGCGATGGACACGGCACAGCGCGGGATGGGGCTGGGCTGGGCGCAGAGCCTGGAACTGATCCGGCGATCGGCGGCGGAAAGCAGGGCGGTCCCGGACGCGCGCATGGCTGCCGGCGCCGGCACGGACCATCTGCCTCCGGGCCGGGCCTGCTCGGTGGACGATGTGATCGCGGCCTATGAGAGGCAGTGCGCGGCGATCGAGGACGTGGGGAGCAACGTCATCCTTATGGCGTCTCGCGCGCTGGTGGCAGCCGCATGCGGGCCGGACGACTACCGCCGCGTTTATGGCCGCGTGCTGTCCCAGCTTCGCCACAAGGCGGTGCTGCACTGGCTGGGCGAGATGTTCGACCCGGCACTTGCGGGCTATTGGGGTCACGACGACCACTGGGCGGCGATGGACGTGTGCCTCGATGTCATCCGCGCCCACGCGGAAAAGGTGGACGGCATCAAAATCTCCCTGCTCGACAAGGAGAAGGAGATCGCGATGCGCGCGCGCCTGCCCGAAGGCGTGCGGATGTACACCGGGGACGATTTCAGCTATCCAGAGCTGATTGAAGGGGCGAGCGGGGCCCACTCGGACGCGCTGCTCGGCATCTTCGACCCGATCGCGCCGGCGGCCGCGGCGGCGCTGGACCAACTGGCCGCAGGGGATGCTGCGGGATTTCGGGAAACCTTGGCCCCAACCGTTCCGCTCAGCCAGCACATGTTCGGGGCGCCGACCCGGTTCTACAAGACCGGAGTGGTGTTCATGGCCTACCTGAACGGTCATCAGAAGCATTTCACCATGGTGGGCGGGCAGCAGTCCGCACGGTCAATGCTTCATTTGGCGGAGTTGTTCCGCTTGGCGGATGGCGCCGGGCTTTTGGTCGAACCGGAGCGGGCCTGCAAGCGAATGCGTGCGGTGCTGGCGGGGTATGGGGTGGGCGTTTAATGGACTGCCGGCAGCCAAGCGGCGCGTGATCTCACGGCCATCTGTGGGACACGGGGAAACGGAGATCGGGCGGAGGCGGATGTCCGCCAATTCTGAGCCATACAGTACTGATTTCGCTATGTTTTGTATGCCGTTCGCCATACCGAACCCATGAACCAACCCATGTTGCAGCGGCGGCCTGCGGTGGGACAGCCGGGGACAAGCCCCTTGCGTCGAAGGTGTCAACGCTGCACCAGAACGGTAGCCTGATTTGGCTGAGCGGCTCAAGTATGACCTCTCGACCATATTGTCAGGGCCATCGCGGGAGGCATGAGGGCCACGCTCGTGCTGCGCGACAAGGACGTCTATGACGACGGCTGGATCGCGTGCGTCTTGATATGGCAGGTGCCGGCGCCGGTGCCGCCAAGCGAGCACGGGTTCAAATACCGTGTCCACGCCGCCAAGGACGGGCTGCGGGTCGTCGGTTTCGACAACGAGCGAGGGAAGGGCGACCACATGCACCTTCCCGAAGACGAAGCCGAATACGAGTGGCGTGGGATCGAGGCGTTCCGGCGCGCTTCCCGCGCGGAAGTTGAGAAGCGAAGGGGAAAGCCGATAGTACGAAGCACCTGCACGTCCACATCGGCGGTCCCGACGCGACGGAGCGGCGCGTGCTCGGGGTGGTCGCGCGGCTGGACTGGAGCGAGGCGGTCGAGCCGGAGGTGCACCTCACCTTCGAGACCTGGGAAGCGTTCTTCCGGACGGTGACGGCGAGCCGGGTAGCGATCCTGCGCCATGTGGCCGCCCACCGGCTGCGCAGCATTCGCGCCCTTGCCGAGGCGCTCGGGCGCGATTACCCCAACGTCCGCGACGATGTGGCGGCCCTGAAGCGCGCCGGGCTGCTCGGGATCACGAAGACCGGGATCAAGACGGATGAGTCGCGTGACGAGGAGCGAACGGCAAGCCATTTGAAGCGTGCTGCACAGGCTCGCGGGTTGGTCACGCTGAACACGATTTGCCGCAACCGCTGTGCCTGGTGATCTTTCGACCGCCACCGTGGACCTGCTCGGATGGGCGGACTAGCCCGTTCCTCGGCCCGATGGCGAACAGCCCCTGTGTCGCTTGTTTAGGTGCTCGTGATGCCTACATCGGCATCGTGGCCATTTGGGAATTGCCTCCCTATGGCCACCGCATCTGGCCGTAGAGCGCCTGAGTGACGTGCGTAACCTGCAACGAGCGGGTCTCCCGAGTTGGTTTTTTCCAACCCTTAGTCCAGGGAAACCCGAACTGTGCCTGAAATCGATTTCGCCTACGAATTTGCCATGGGCCTGCGAATGACGGCCGAGGAGCGGTCCGATTGGTGGTCCCTGTTGGCGGCATCCGGCGACGGTGCATTACATGATGAGCGCGCCC
>CAXTUO010000027.1:0-13951 GCA_964247175.1 uncultured Acetobacteraceae bacterium
CGATGTGATACGGCTCGTTGTAGGTGGTGGAGGCCGTGCACACCAGGCCGATGCGCTGCGTCATCGGCGCCAGGGCGGACAGCAGGGTCAGCGGCTCCAGCTCCACGTTGCGGTTGGAATGGCTCAGCGACCCCGGCGGCTCGTCGTTGGCGCGCACGCCGATCCCGTCGGCGAAGAATATCATGTCGAAGCGGCCCCGCTCGGCGGCCTGGGCGCAGCGCAGGAAATGGGCGTAGTCCGACGCGCCCCCGGACGGCACCTCCGGGTGCCGCCAGGCCGCGTCGTGGTAGCCGAGGTAGCGCATGGAAAGGCCGAGCCGCATCTGTCGTCGCGTCAACGTTGGGGGTTCCTTTCCTGACCGATTCCGCGCTTCGAGCCTATGCCGGCGCTGTGCTGGACGCCACGGGCGCGCGATGGTGGCGGGGAGGCTCGCCATGGCCCGGCGCCTGGTGCCAGTATCGGACAAATCGGCCATCGCCGCACGGGAGAGCTGAAGCCTTGCACACCGAACCGTTCCACCTGGGCCTGTTCCTCCAAGGGTCGAGCGTGCAGGCCTGGGGAGAGCCGTGGACCGGGCGCATCGGCGAAAGCTGGATGCAGCCCAAGCTGTTCATCGACGTGGCGCAGGCGCTGGAACGCGCGTGCTTCGACTACATCCTGCTGGAGGACTCCTCCTACATCGGCGAAAGCTACGCGGCCTCCCGCGAGATCTACCTGCGCCACGGTATCGCCGTGCCGCGGCAGGACCCATCCGTGGTGGCCAGCCTGATGACGGCGGCGACCAGCCGGATCGGCATCGTGCCCACCTTCGCCACTTTCGCCTACCCGCCCTACCTGCTGGCGCGGCTGGTGGCGACGCTGGACCAGGTGTCGGCCGGGCGGATCGGCTGGAACATGGTGACCGGCAGCTCCGACTTCGCCGCGCGCAACTTCGGCCTCGACGGGCTGCCGGAGCACGACCTGCGCTACGACATGGCCGACGAGTACATGGACCTCGTGGGCCAGCTTTGGGAGTCCTGGGAACCCGGCGCCTTGGTGGCGGACGCCGAGAGCGGGATGCTGGTGGACCACGCCAAGGTACGCCAGGTGGACTTCAAGGGACGCTGGTACGCGTCGCGCGGCCCGCTGAACTCCGGCCCCTGCGTGCAGGGCCGCCCGGTGATCGCGCAGGCCGGCGGCTCGCCCCGCGGGCGGCAGTTTGCCGCCCGGCACGCCGACACGGTCGTGGCCAGCGTCAAGGGCATGGAAGCGATGCGGGCGTACCGGGAGGACATATGCGCCCGCCGCCGGGCACAGGGCCTCGACCCGGCGACAGTGAAGGTGCTGTTCCTGGTCGCGCCCATCGTGGCGGAAACGGCGGAGGACGCGGCGGCGCTCAAGGCCCGCCGCGCCGCGCGGGTGGCGGCGCAGGTGGACCGCAAGCTGGCCTTCCTGGGCAAGATCACCAACATCGACTTCGCGCAGTTCGATCTGGACGCGCCGGTCGGCACGCTCACCACCAACGGCCACCAGCAAACGCTGGACGACTTCAAGCGCAAAGCCGGCGACCGCACGCTGCGGGAGGCCATCGCGGCCTACAACAGCGACGGCGGCTCGGTGGAGCTGGTGGGCACGCCGGATGGCGTCGCGGCGCAGATGGCGGAAACGATGCAGCAGGTGGGCGGCGACGGCTTCCTGTTCTCCATGCCGGACATCAGCCGGCGCTCAATTGCGGAGATCGAGGACGGGCTGGTTCCGGCGCTGCAGAAGCGTGGCCTGGTGCGCAAGGCGTACAGGCACGAGCAGTTCCGCGACAACCTGCTGGAATTCTAACTACAGTCTCAGGCTCTCCCGGGTGCGGCCATAGGCCGTCACGACCGGTTGGGCATCACCTTTGTTTACGTCACGCACGACCAAGGGGAAGCCCTGGCGATGCAGCCTGCCGCCCGCCCACGCTGGCCGGAAGCGGGACCCGAATTGTAGTCTCCCGCCGGCGCTGTTAGCCTTGCCGCCCAAGCAGCAGGCGGCGCGCAAGGCCGGGATCGGGAACCGGGCTGCTGCCACCCGTATCCGAGCGGTCCGGCCGTTCCGTTCGACGCTCAACCCTTTGACGGAGGTGCCGATGCCCGCCGGGCTTTTCGACCTGACCGGCCAGACGGCCCTTGTGACCGGCTCCTCCCGCGGGCTGGGGCGTGCCATGGCGGAGGGGCTGGCCGATGCGGGCGCGGCCGTCGTGCTGAATGGCGCCGACCCGGGCCGCCTCGCCGCGGCGGCGGGCGAGATGCGCGGCCGGGGCCGGGCGGTTCACGAAGCCTGCTTCGACGTGACCGACGAGGCCGCGGTTGTCAACGCCTTCGAGCGGCTGGACGGGGAAGGGGTCGCGGTCGATATTCTGGTGAACAACGCTGGCATCCAGCTGCGCCGGCCGATGGTGGACCTGGCGACCGCGGATTGGCGTCGGGTGATCGAGGTGAACCTGACCAGCGCCTTCGTGATCGGGCGGGAAGCGGCCCGGCGCATGATCCCGCGCGGGCGCGGCAAGGTGGTCAACATCGGCTCGCTCACCAGTGAACTGGCCCGCGCGACGGTGGCGCCCTACACGGTGGCGAAGGGGGGCATCAAGATGCTGACCCGCGCCATGGCGGCGGAATGGGCGCAGCACGGCATCCAGGCCAACGCCATCGGGCCGGGCTACATGCTGACCGACATGAACCAGGCCTTGGTCGATGACCCGGCCTTCGACGCCTGGGTGAAGAACCGCACGCCGTCCCGCCGTTGGGGCAAGCCGGAGGAGTTGGTCGGCGCCGCCGTGTTCCTCGCTTCCGCGGCGTCGGACTATGTCAACGGGCAGATCATCTACGTGGACGGCGGGATGGTTGCCGTGCTTTGAACGGGTGCCGGGGCTGAACCGGTAATCCAGGGAGGAACTCGCGTGTCAACGACGATGCCGCACCAGGCGGCCATGGACGGGGCCGTCCGCCACCTTGTCGCCAACTACAACCCGAAGGGAAACCGGGTCGGCTGGCTGATGATGTCTTCTATTTTGGTGGAGGCTTGGGACCTTTATTCCATCGCCTTCGTGCTGGTGTTCATCCGCGACCAGTACCATCCGGACCCGCTGCTGCTCGGGCTGGCGGCGGCGGGCACGCAGGGCGGCGCGCTGATCGGGGCGCTGCTGGGCGGCTGGCTGTCCGACAAGATCGGGCGCCGGGTGATGTTCCTGTCCACCATGGTGCTGTTCATCGTCCTCGCCCTCGTGCAGGCGTTCGTCACAAGCGTCGGCTGGCTGGTCGTCGTGCGCTTCGCGCTCGGCATCCCGCTCGGCAGCGACATCTCCAACGGCTACACCTACATCATGGAGTCCATGCCGAAGGGCGAGCGCGAGGTCATGGGCAACCGCTGGCAGTTCATGTTCGCGGTGGGGGAGGTGCTCACGCTCGCGGTGATCGCGGTGTTCATCGTGCTGGACCTGCCGCATGAGACGATCTGGCGCGTGACGCTGGGCCTGGGCGCGTTGCCGGCCCTCATCATCCTGCTGATGCGCCACGACCTGCCGGAAACGGCGGTCTGGCTGATCCGCCACGGCCGGTTCCGCGAAGCGAAGCAGGTTTCGCAGGCAATGTACTCGGACCCGCTGGACATGCTGCCGAATGAGGACATCACCGTGCCGAAGCCGCGCCCGACGGCGTTCCTGGCCGACATGCGCCGGGACCCGGTCCGTTGGCGCGCGACGCTGTATGGCTGGATCGCCTGCTTCTGCCAGGGCAGCGAGTTCTCGACCTTCGCCTTCTACCTTCCCGTGCTGTTCACCATGGTGGGCGTGTCGTCGCTGCTGGGCATCAACCTCGTCACCATGGCGCTTTACGTCATTGCCGCCATCGCGGGCTGGGTGGGGCCGCTGATCACGCCGCGGATCGGGCAGCGCGGGATCAGCATCGCCGGGTTCGGCATCGTGCTGGCGTCCCTGCTGGTGGCCGCGGGGGCGCTTTACACGGGCAACAACACCCTCCTGCCGTTCGCGGCGGCGGCGATGCTGTGGGGGCATTATTGGGACGCCTCGAACTGCATGACGATCCCGACGGTCGTGGCCAAGCCGGAGTACCGCGGCACCGCGAGTGGATTCGCCTACATGTTCGTCAAGCTGCCGTCGTTCCTGGCGATCTTCCTGTTTCCCGCGCTGTTCACGGCGATCGGCCAGGCCAACGCCACGCTGTTCGTCGCGGTGTTCCCGTTGGTCGGGCTGCTGGCAGCGATCTTCATCCTGCCGGAAATCTACGGATACGAGCACGACTGACGCCGGCGGCGCTTCGCGACCGGGCCCCTCCGCCAAGGTCGCCTGCATGCCCTGGCGGGAGGGCGGCGGGGGTTTGAACGGCGTCCAGGCGGGCACGCCGGACGCCGCCCCGCGCCGGCCACCAAGCAACGGGCTGCCGAGGGATGGATCAGCCGGCTGAAATCCATTAAACGCCGGATGCATGGCCGGGCCAGCCTGGCCTGGTCGTACGCAGCGTCCTGCTTGCGGATTGATGATTAAACCTGGTGCAGACCCCATGCAAACCGACACTGCCCGGCGCATCGCCCGATGCCGCTGACCTGTTTGGCGCGTCCCGACAAGGCGCAACTGCGGCGCAGGTTTCGCGACGGCGGCGGCACGGGACCGCTGGACCGCGCCCATCATTCCGGATTACCAACGTCCTGACGCCCATCATGCCTGGAGCGGATGCGAGGATGGCGTGCGCGCAGTTCGTGACCGATTTCGGCGACCAAGCGGTCCTGTTGCCGCTGGCGGGGGGCGTCGCGCTGGTGCTCGCCCTTGCGGGATGGCGGCGCGGCGCCGTGGCCTGGGCCGTCGCGGTCGTAGCGACGTTGGCCCTGATGGTGGTGTTCAAGCTGGTGTTCCTGGCGTGCGGCCATCTCCTGCTCGGCAACCAGATCCGCAGCCCGAGCGGGCACACCGCGGCGGCCGCGGCCATCTACGGCGGCCTGCTCGCGTTGTCGGTGCGGCTCGCCACCGGGCATGGCCGCTGGACCCTGGCCTGCGCGCTTCTGGTCACGCTCGTCATCGGGGCGTCCCGATTGGCATTGGGCGTGCACACGGGGCTGGAGGTCGCCGTGGGCGGCGCGGTCGGGGTGTGCGGCGCCTTGGCGGCCGACCGTCTCGCGGGTGCGCCGCCGTCGGGGCTGCGGGTCAAGCGGCTCGCCGCGGTGACGGTCCTTGTCCTGGCGCTGCTGCACGGCGTCCACATGCCTGCCGAGGCGATGATACGGTCCGCGGCGCTCGACCTGTGGCCGCTCACCAGATGCCGTTGACGAACACCGGCGCTGATGGGGCCGCGGCCATTGCCGACGCCCCGTTGCCGGGTCAGTGTCTCGCAAGGCCCAGCCGGCCTTGTTGGGAGCGTCTGACATGCTGACCATCCACCATCTCGGGAAGTCGCAATCCGAGCGGATCATCTGGCTCTGCGAAGAGCTTGACGTGCCATACGAACTGAAACGCTATGAGCGCGACCCCGTCACCATCCTTGCCCCGCCGGAGTTCAAGGCGCTGCACCCGATGGGCGCCGCCCCCGTGATCACCGACGGCGCGCTGGTCCTCGCCGAGTCCGGCGCCGTGGTCGAGTACATCATCGCCAAGCACGGCGGCGGCCGCCTGGCGCTCGGGCCGGACCACCCCGATTTTGCCCAATACCTTTACTGGTTCCATTTCGCCAACGGCAGCCTGCAGCCGAGCATGGGCCGGAACATGGTGCTGCGCCGCCTCCGTCTGCCGCCGGACAACCCGGTGCTGCTCGCGATGCAGGGCCGCCTGGACCGCGCGCTCGACCTGGTCGAGGTGCGGTTGGGAGAGGCGGAGCATTTCGCGGGCCGCGAGTTCACCGCGGCGGACATCATGGCAGTCTTCTCGCTGACGACCATGCGCGTGTTCCTGCCGCTTGACCTTTCCCCGTATCCCCACATCCTCGCGTACCTGCAGCGCATCGGCGCCCGGGCGGCCTATCAAAGAGCCATGCGGAAGGGCGACCCAGACATGACGCCATCGCTTCAGTGACAGGCCTCAGTTGACCAGTTGCGCCAGCAGCGCATCAAGGCGCAGCCGTCCCTCGGCCGTCGCGGCCAGCCGTCCGTCGCCGTCCGTCACGTAGCCCGCCTCCATCGCCTGCTCCAGCACAACGGCGTCAAGCGCGTCACCCAGGGCCATGCCGGTGCGGGCGGAGAAGCGGGCGGCCTCGATGCCTTCGGTGAGGCGGAGGCCCATCAGCAGCATCTCGCGCGCGCGGTCCCGTGGGGCGATCCGTTCCTCGGCCGTGCTGCCGTGGCCTTGGCGCTCGACCCGGTCGGCCCAGGGTTCCGGCGCGCGGTGCCGCCGGGTCGCCACCAGGTCGGCCCCGAGCGTCACCCGGCCATGCGCCCCCGGCCCGATGCCGGCATAGTCGGCGTAGCGCCAGTAGGCCAGGTTGTGCCGGCTCTCGGCGCCGGGCCGCGAAAGGTTGGACACCTCGTACGGCAGCAACCCGTGCGCGGCGCAGGCGTCGGCGGTGGCAACGTACAGCTCTGCCGCGAGGTCGTCATCCGGCAGCACCAGCTCGCCCCGGCGGTGCAGCGCCTCGAAGGCCGTGCCAGGCTCGACCGTGAGCTGATACAGCGAAAGATGGTCGGCGCAGAGCGACAGCGCCCGGTCCAGCTCGGCCCGCCAAGCGGCGAGCGACTGGCCGGGCCGGGCGTAGATCAGGTCGAACGACACGCGCGGAAAGGTGGCGCGCGCCGCTTGGAGGGCCGCGACTGCCTGATCCGCCGAGTGCTCGCGGCCCAGCAGGCGCAGCGCGTCGCCGTCAAGGCTCTGGACGCCCAGCGACAGGCGGTTCACCCCGGCGTCCCGGAACGCCCCGAGCTTTCCGAGTTCCACGCTGGTCGGGTTGGCCTCAAGCGTGATCTCGATGCCCGGCAGCGGGTCGAACAGCCGGGCGGCGTCGGCGATCAGGCTGGCAACGGTGGAAGGGTCCATGAGGCTCGGGGTGCCGCCGCCGAAGAAGATGGAGGCGAGCGGACGGCGGCCGAGCCGCGCGGCCTCCCACGCCAGCTCGGCGCGCAGCGCCGCGGCGAAGCGGGCCTGCGGGATGCGCTCGCGGACGTGGCTGTTGAAGTCGCAATACGGGCACTTGGCCAGGCAGAACGGCCAATGGATGTAAAGGGCGAGGGGGTCCATCGCTCCCATATGGGGTCGCGGCGAGGCCGCTGCCGCGGCGGAACCGCGGGATCAGGGCACCACCCGGCCGTTCAGATACGGACCGGGCGGATAGCCCGGCGGCGGCGCGGGCGGCGGGCATACGCAGGGCCGACCCAGCGGGCGCGGCCGGACGATGGGGCAGATCACCCGGCGCGGCCCGTAGGCGGTGGGCAGCCGCGCCGCGCATTGCCCGCCAAGGGCCAGCCGCGGGCCATAGCCCGGAGGCGGATAGTAGCCCGGAGGCGGGTAATACTGCGCGGCGGCGTCCGAAGCCGCGCCCAACGCGGCCAGCATACCCAGCGCCGCCCAAAAGTTCCGTGGCCTCATCCTATCGTCCTCGGCAGTTCCTATGCGGCCGCCGGTCCGAAGCAGCTCAGCAGCAGTTGCGCCATGGCGCGTGCCCGATGGCTGGTCGCGTGCTTCCGCGCCGGGTCCATCTCGCCATACGTTTCGGCGCTTCCCAACCCCACGAACATGGGATCGTAGCCAAAGCCCTGGTCCCCGCGCGGCGGCCAGGCGACCGTGCCCTCGACCCGGCCCAGGAAGGTCGCCGTTTCACCGTCCGGCCAGGCGAGGCTCAGCGCGCAGGTGAACCAGGCGCGGCGGTCGGCGTGTCCGGCCATCTCCCGGCGCACCCGCTCCATCGCGGCGGCGAAGTCCTTGCCGGGTCCGGCCCAGCGGGCGGAAAGCACGCCGGGCGCGCCGCCCAGCGCCGCCACGGAGAAGCCGGAGTCGTCGGCCAGCGCCGGCAGGCCGGACGCCCGCGCCGCGGCCAGCGCCTTGAGCCGCGCGTTGCCCACGAAATCCGGCGCGTCCTCCACGGGTTCCGGCAGGCCGAGCGCCCCGGCGGACAGGACCTCGACGCGGTGGGGCCGCAGCATCTCCGCGAGTTCCCGCACCTTGCCCGGGTTATGCGTCGCCAGCACCAGCCGCCCGCCGGGAGAAAGACGCCGCATCAGGCGAGGGCGGTCCGCTGCATCTCAAACAGCCGGGCCGTGCCTCCCTTGGCGAGCTGCATCAACTGCGAGAACTGCTCCTCGGAGAACGGCGCCTTTTCCGCGGTGCCCTGGATCTCGACGATGCCGCCACCCTCCGTCAGCACGAAGTTGGCGTCGGCCTCGGCGCCGCTGTCCTCGGCGTAGTCGAGGTCCAGCACCGCGCTTCCATCCACCAATCCGCAGCTTACGGCCGCGACCTGCCCCGACATCGGCGATTTCGCGATCACGCGGTTGCGTTCCAGGTGGCGGAAGGCGAGGCTCAGCGCCACCCAGGCCCCGGTGATGCTGGCGCAGCGCGTGCCGCCGTCGGCGTTCAGCACGTCGCAGTCGAGGGTGATGCTGCATTCGCCCATGGCGGAGCGGTCCACCACGGCGCGCAGGCTGCGGCCGATCAGGCGCTGGATCTCCTGGGTGCGCCCGGATTGCTTGCCGCGCGCCGCTTCCCGGTCGCCGCGGGTATGGGTGGCGCGGGGCAGCATGCCGTACTCGGCCGTGACCCAGCCCTGGCCGGTGCCGCGCAGGAAGGGGGGCACCCGGCCCTCGACGCTTGCGGTGCACAGCACCTCCGTGCCGCCCATGCGGATCAGGCACGACCCTTCGGCGTGCCGGGCGAAGCCGGTGGTGAAGGAAACGTCCCGAAGGGCGTCGGCGGCGCGGCCGGATGGGCGCATGATGCTGTCCTGATCGTGAGCCTTTCCTATATCCTAATGGGGACGCGCATGGCAGGGAGCTTGGGACGGCGGCATGACAATCGGATTGGGCATCATCGGCGCCGGGATCATGGGCGAGCGGCTGCTGCGGGCGGCGCTGGAACACGCGGGCGACGTGGTGCACGTCACGGGCGTCTGGGACCACGCCTCGGCCGCGGTTGACCGGGTTGCCGGCGGGTTGCCCGGCGTGCCACGGGCTGCCTCGGCGGAAGCGGTGATCGAGGGCGCGGACTGCGTTTACATCGCGACCCCGCCCGGCACGCATCTGGGCTACGCCCGCGCGGCGCTTGCGGCCGGGCGCGCGCTGTTCCTGGAAAAGCCGCTCGCGGTGGACCTGGCCGACGCCCGGGCATTCGTCGCCGAGGCGGGCGCCGCCCGTGCCGCGGTCAACTTCCCCTTCGCGTCATCGCAGGCGGTGGAACGCCTGCAAACCTGGCTGCGGGACAACGTGGCCGGCGCGCCGCGCGGCTTCGCCATCGACGTGGGCTTCGCCGCCTGGCCCCGGCCTTGGCAGCAGGGCGCGGCCGGATGGCTGGACGGCGCGGCGGAAGGCGGCTTCACGCGGGAGGTCGTGTCGCACTTCCTGTTCCTGTCCCGCCGGCTGCTCGGCCCGCTGTTTCTGAAGTCGAGCGAGGTCGAGTTCGGCGCCAACGGCGGCACGGAGCGGCGGATCGCGGCGCGGCTGGACGCGGGCGGCTTGCCGGGCCGGCTGACCGGCAGCGTCGGTGGGACGACGCAGGACGAGCACAACGCTTGGACGGTCCGGGGCGTCGCCAACTTCCGCCTGCGGGACTGGTCGGTCGCCGAGCGGCAGCGTCCGGACAACACCTGGGCGCCCGATCCCGACGCCCTGCCGCATGAGCAAGCGCGTTCGCTGGCGCTGCGCCAGCAGCTTGAGCAGGTGGCCCGCATGGCCCGGGGCGAGCCGCACCACCTCGCGACCCTCGTTGAAGCGTTCGACGTGCAGCAGGTCGTGGAGGCCATCCTGTCCGGGCGTCCCATGACCGGCGTGGCAGAGGGGGGATGAACGGGCGTCCGCCGCCGCGCGTGCCGCCCGGGCTTGATCCCCGTTCCGCCGCCGTGTTGCGGGAGATCGTGGAGCAGTACGTGGCGACCGGGGAGCCGGTGGGCAGCCGCACCCTGTCGCGCCGGCTGCCGGTGGCGCTGTCGCCGGCGACGATCCGCAACGTGATGTCGGACCTGACCGAGGCCGGGCTGCTGTTCGCCCCGCACACCAGCGCCGGGCGGCTGCCGACGGAGCGCGGCCTGCGCTTGTTCGTCGATGGGCTGCTGCAGACCGGCAACCTGCCGGAGGAGGAGCGGGAGGCGATCGGCCGCGCGCTGGAGGCCAGGGGCCGCAGCCTGGAAGACACGCTGGCGGAAACCAGCACCATGCTGGCGGGCTTGGCTGGCGCGGCCGGGCTGGTGCTGGCGCCGAAATCGGACGGCGCCGTGCGCCATATCGAGTTCGTGCCGCTCGGGACCGGGCGGGCGCTGGTGATCCTGGTGGCGGCGGACGGGCAGGTGGAGAACCGGGTCATCGAGACCCCGCCGGGCCTGCCGCCCTCCGCCCTCACTCAGGCGGCGAACTACCTGAACGCCCGGCTGTCGGGCCGCAGCCTGGCCGAGCTGCGCCGGGTCGTTGACGCCGACATGGCGGAGGACCGGACGCAGCTCGATGCGCTGACCAGCAAGGTGGTGGAGGCCGGGCTTGCGACCTGGACCGGGGAGGGCAGGGGCGGCGCGCTGATCGTCCGCGGCCAGGCCCGGCTGCTGTCGGATGTCACCGGAATCGAGAGCCTGGCCGCCATCCAGACGCTGTTCGAACGGCTGGAACGCCAGGAAACGATGCTGCGCCTGCTGGAACTGGCGGAAGCGTCGGACGGCGTCCGCATCTTCATCGGCGCGGAAAGCGGCTTGTTCGGCGGCACCGGCGTGTCGATGGTGGTGGCGCCGGCGCGGAACGGCGCCGACCGGATCGTGGGCGCCATCGGGGTCATCGGGCCGACACGGATCAACTACGGCCGGATCATCCCCGTGGTCGATTACACGGCCCGGGTGATCGGCCGGCTGCTCGGGTAACGGTGCCGGCGCTTGTCACATCTTCGCTCGATCGGTGACAAGGCTGAACGAAAGGGCAGATGGATCGTTGCATGGCAGCGACCTCACTGTGGCGGCCCCCATCGATGGCAAACATCAACCGCATCTGCCTGTTGCTCGTGGAGGACGACGTGCTGGTCCGCACGACCGTCGCGATGATGCTGGAGGACGAAGGCTTCCATGTGGTCGAGGCGGCCACCGCGGCCGAGGCGCAGGGCCTGATCCGGGGCGGCCTTGACGCGTCGGTGATGGTGACCGACGTTGACTTGGGCGCCGGGCCGAGCGGTCCGGAGTTGGCCGATTGGCTCCACGGCCAGCGGCCCGACCTTTCCATCATCTTCATCACGGGACGCACCGCCTCCCTGGCCGGGCGAAGGCGCGACGAGCGCGAGGCCATGCTGCCCAAGCCGTTCGAAGGCAGCGCGCTGTCCGAGCTAGTCCGCAAGATGATTCCGTAACGGCGCGGCTGAAACCGCGATTGCGTGGCAGCGTTTGGCTTGCAATCGCCTCACGGAGGGAGGGTGAGGATGAACAAGGTGCAGTGGACGGTCGCGGCGGCGCTTGCGCCGGTTACGCTCAGCGCCCCATCGTTCACAAACCCGAGACGACCGCGGCGACCTTACCCGGCACCACGTCCACTGCTGACAGCAAGACTGCGGCGGGCGGCTTCACGGAGGTATCCGGGTTGAGAAAGGACCGCGACGGCATGTGGCGCGGCCAGACCATGCGAGACGGGACCTCGGTCTCGTTCTTCTGCGACGACCGGGGCAACGTCGGCGCGTCATAAGCCTGAACAACACCATCCAGGGGAAAATCCATGCGCACGATTGCACACACCTACTCCAGCTATTCCGAGGCAAGCAGCGTGGTCAACGCGCTGGAAGGGGCTGGCATTCCGCATAGCGACATCAGCATCGTGTCCGGCGACAAGACCGCCAACACGTCCGGCGCCGGCGGCACGGCAACGGGCATGACCAGCGGCGACGCGGCCCAGGGCGCCAGCACGGGCGCTGGAACGGGCGCCACGCTTGGCACGGTGCTTGGTGGCGGCGCCGGGTTGCTGGCGGGGCTTGGCTCCTTGGCGATCCCAGGTATCGGCCCTATCGTGGCCGCAGGCTGGTTGGTCGCGGCGCTGACCGGCGCGGGAGTTGGCGCGGCGGCGGGCGGCCTCGTGGGGTCGCTGACCGGGGCGGGCGTGAGCGAGGCCGATGCGCAGACCTACCAGAAGCACGTCAACGAGGGCGGCACGCTGGTGACGGCCCGCGTGGACGACGCGCAGGCGGCGGAGGTCGAGCGGATCATGAGCGTGGGAAGCGGCATGACGGGCAGCACCATGACCCGGCCATCAAGCTACGCCGTCCCGGACGCGACGACGGGCGCCACCGTGGTCGGCACCAGCAGCCCCGGAACCCTCGGCGCCACGATGCCGGGCGAAAGCACGGCCCAGCGCGACATCGACACGGGCCTGACCCGCTAGGCGCTCCGAAACAGGAGCGGCCGCTTCAATGGGCGGCCGCCCAGTTCTGTCCGATCCCGGTTTCGACGACGAGCGGCACTGAAAGCGTTGCCGCGCCCTCCATGACACGCTTGGCGATGGCGGCGGTCGCTCCCGCTTCCCCGTCCGGGGCTTCGAAAAGCAGCTCGTCATGGACTTGCAGCAGCAGGCGGGCGGTCAAGCCTGCCTCCGCCAGTGCGTGCGGCAGCCGCGTCATGGCGCGCTTGATGATGTCCGCCGCCCCGCCTTGCAGGGGGGCGTTGATCGCTTGGCGCTCGGCATAGGCTCGGCGCTGTGCCGACTTGTCGGCAATGCCGGGAATCCAGCAGCGGCGGTCGGACAGCGTGAGGACGTAGCCATATTGCCGGGCTTCTTCCTTCGTGCGTTCCATGTAGGCACGTATGCCGGGGTAACGCTCGAAGTAGGCCTGGATGTAAAGCCGCGCCTCGCCGGCGTCGATGCCGAGCTGCCGCGCCAGGCCGAACGCGCTGATCCCGTAGATGATGCCGAAGTTGATCGCCTTGGCCCGGCGGCGCGTCGCGGCGTCCAAGCTGGCCATCGGAATGCCGAACACCTCCGACGCCGTGCGGGCATGGATGTCCTGTCCCGTCGCGAACGCCTCCTTCAACGGCGCGATGTCGGCAGCGTGCGCCATCAGCCGCAGCTCGATCTGCGAGTAGTCGCAACTCACCAGCACATGGCCCGGCTCGGCGACGAAGGCGCGGCGGATGCGGCTGCCTTCCTCCGTGCGGATCGGGATGTTCTGCAGGTTCGGGTCGGTGCTCGACAGCCGCCCGGTGCTGGTGACGGCTTGCGCGAAGCTGGTGTGGACGCGCCCGGTGTCCGGGTTGATCTGGCCGACCAACGCCTCGGTGTAGGTCGAGCGCAGCTTGGATAGTTGCCGCCAGTCGATGATGCGGGCCGGCAGCTCGTGCCCTTGGTCGGCCAGGCTTTGCAGCAGGAAGACATCGGTGCCCCAGGCGCCGCTGGCCAGGCGCTTGCCGCCGGGCAGCTTCTGCTCGTCGAACAGGATTTCCCCAAGCTGCTTCGCGCTGCCCAGGCTGAACGGGCGTCCGGCCATGGCGTGGATCTCGGTTTCCATGGTGGCCATGCGCTCGGCGAAGTCGGCCGACATGCGGCGCAGCTCGGCCTCGTCCACCTTGATGCCGGCCTGCTCCATGCGCATCAGCACGGGAATGAGGCGGCGCTCCAGCCGCTCGTACAGCACGAGGCTGCGGGTGGTGCGCAGGCGCGGGCGCAGGGCGTGCCACAACCGCAGGGTCACGTCCGCGTCCTCCGCGGCGTAGGGCGTGGCGCGGTCGAGCGGCACCAGCGCGAACGGGACGCGCGCCCGCCCGGTGCCGGTCACGCTGTCGTAGCTGATCGGCTGGTGGCCCAGGTGCATGACCGAAAGCTCGTCCATGCCGTGCCCGTGCGCCCCGGC
>CAXTUO010000028.1:0-4995 GCA_964247175.1 uncultured Acetobacteraceae bacterium
CCCGCCGCTGGCGCCGCGACAGCGCGCGGCCGCGCGGCCTGCGGCAGCACGCGGTCCGGACAACCCGGCGGGGGCGGCTGCGCACGCGACAGACGGGCAGAGCGCCCCGAGCCGCGCGAGCAATGGTGCCGCCTGGATGGGGAAGCTGAAGCAATGGTGGGACCAGCACTCCTTCTATCCCAAGGAAGCGTCGCAGGCCAACGAGGGTGGCGCCGTAAAGGTCCACATCGTCATTGGCCCTGAGGGCCAGGTCACGTTGATCGACGTGGTGCAAGGCTCGGGGTCGAGTGTGCTCGACGCGGCGGCGGTCGCGGTGTTTCGCAATGCCCACCTGCCGCCGTTGCCGCCGGGCACGCCCGCGCAGCCGGCTGATGTCGTGGTGACGCTGCACTACCGCCCGGCGGACAGCGGCGGGTGATCCGATGCAACCTCAGGGCCTGGTGAAAACAACGCCGCTCCCGACACGGGAAGCCGGTATTCACGGCAGGCATTTGCGCAGGCAGAGCGTCGATTGCGCAGAAAAGCCTGGACATGCGCCCGGCACGGGCTAATGCTACCGTCTGTAGCATATGCTTCAGCGGAAGGCTGGGGAGTGCTCTGAAGATGGGAGAACGCTCGATGCGGTTGCCGGTCGCTTCAGCCGCCCTTGCCGCGGCTCTTCTGACGCCGGTGGCCGCCGGCTACGCGCCCGCGTTGTCCCAGGACTTCAGCATAACGAACCCGGCGGAGCCGGCGGACGCGGGCCGCCGCGACGTGATGAGGCAGTTGCAGGCATGGTGGGATGTGCACGCCTACTATCCCAGGCGCGCGTCGAAGAACGATGAGGGCGGCACTGTCAAAGTCCGTCTGGTGATCCACCCTGACGGCAACATTTGGAAGGTCGATGTGGTGGAAAGCTCGGGATCGCGCCCGCTCGACACCGCAGGCGTCTCGGCGTTCCGCGGAGGGTTCGTGCGGCCGTTCCCGGCGGGCGCGCCGGAGGCCAACATCGACGTCTCGCTGCACTACGTCCTGGCGCACCGGCACGATCAGCCGGTGGCGGCCGGTTACACGCCCGTGTCGTCCAGAAGCCCCTTCACCATAACGAACGATCCGGTGAGGTCACCCATCATCGACACGATGCTGCAAAGGACCTGCACGGGGACGGTCGTGAAGCAGGGGATAAGAAACCATCCTAACTACGGAACAGGGTATTGGGCCCAGGCAATCTTCTTTCGCAAGCCTGATGGCACGCCATGGGTCACGTTCTATGAAGGGGGCTTTCCCATCCTCGCTCCGGTGACAGAAGTCGGCAAGTTGGTGCAGTGGACCGGCCGGCCAGAGCGTGTCGGGGGTGGGGTGAACAGGTTCACCCAGTACACCGTATGGCACGACGGCGACAACAATCTCAGCGGCAAGATAGAAAGTGTTTATGCTGCCGACGCCAATTCAAATCGTGAGATCAACAATGGAGGGACGGTCGATTTTTCCTGCGCAACCGAAGTCGTTCCTGCTGTTACCTGGAGCGCTTGGTCTGTCACTCCTGGGCAAAGTCCAATTGGCGATCCACCCTGACGGCAACATCTGGATGGGTCGATGTGGTGGAAAGCCCGGGATCGCGCTCGGCGGAGGAACGGCGACACCCCGGCCGTCGATGAGGTTGACGGAAGGCTGTTAGGCCTGCTGGCCGAGGACGCGACGCTCACCTATGCGGAGCTGGGCAAGCGCCTCAACCTGTCCGCGCCCGCGGTGCATGAGCGGTCGCGGCGGCTCAAGCAGGCAGCGGGCGTCACCATTTTTTCCAGGCAGGTCCTTCAGCCCAGCATTGTCGAGCATGGCCTCGGCCAGCAGCCGCTTCAGCTTGGCGTTCTCGCCGAAACGCGAAGCGCAGCGAAATGCGAAGCATTTGCGCGATGCGGCTGACTTCCTCAAACCCGCGCAGCCGCCTCGCCTCGGACAGTTCCAGCCCGCCATACCTCGACTTCCAGGCGTAGAACGTTGCGCTCGACATCCCATGCCTGCGGCACAGGTCCGCCACCACCACTCCTGCATCGGCCGCCTTCAGAATGCCGATGATCTGCTCGTCCGTGAACCGCTTCTGCTTCATCCGTCCGCCCCGCTATGGGCCGGACTCTAGCTCCAAGTGGAGGAGAATACGGGGGGCAGGTCACTCAAGGCCGCCACCTGAAAACACCACCCGTCGGCGCCACACTTGTCCCGATCCAGCATTTGCAACAGAACCGGTCGGCTGAAGGAACTCCGCGCATGACCCAACTCACTGGCATCCATCACCTGACCGCCGTGACCGCAAATGCTGCGGGGAACCACGGTTTCTACACCCGGGTTTTGGGAATGCGGCTGGTGAAGAAGACGGTGAACCAGGATGACACCGGCGCCTACCACCTGTTCTACGCCGATGGGCAGGCGACGCCCGGCACGGACCTGACCTTCTTCGATTGGCCGGCCAGCCCGGAGCGGCGCGGCACCCACAGCATTGTCCGCACCGCCCTGCGGGTGGCGCCGGGCGCGCTGGACTATTGGCAAGCGCGGTTCGCGGAGCTGAGCATTCCGCACGGCCCGGTGCACGAGGCCGATGGACGCCGGCAGATCGCCTTCGAAGACCCGGAAGGCCAGCGCCTCCTGCTGATCGACGACGGGGGCGCCGGGCCAGCGCATCCCTGGGCCAAGTCCCCGGTGCCGCCGGAGCACCAGATCCGCGGCCTGGGTCCGATCACGGTCAGCGTGCCGAAGCTCGCGCCCTCAGACCGCTTCCTGACCGATGTGCTGGCGATGCGCCCGGCACGGACCTACCAGGCGGCGGACGGCGGCGCGGAGGTGCATGTCTATGCCATGGGCGAAGGCGGCCCGGCCGCCGAGCTGCATGTCCGCATCGACCCGCAGCTTCCGCCCGCGCAGCCCGGCGCCGGCGGCGTCCACCATGTCGCGTTCCGCATCCCGGACGCCGACTATGATGCCTGGGTCGAGCGCTACCAACGCCTGGGCGTCCGCTCCAGCGGCCCGGTGGACCGCTTCTACTTCCGCAGCCTGTACGCCCGCGAACCCGGCGGCATCCTGTGCGAGATCGCCACCGACGGGCCGGGCTTCGCCACCGACGAGCCGATGGAGGCGCTGGGCAAGCGCCTGTCCCTGCCGCCGTTCCTGGAAGCGCAGCGCGCGGCCATCGAGCGCAAGCTGAAGCCGCTGCTTTAAGACAGCGCGGCGGCAGGCACGCGCGCTTCCTCCCCGCCCGGCGTCAGCGCCGCCTGCACGGCGTCGTCCACCGTTTCCAGCCACACGAAGCGCAGCTTGTCCCGGGCACTGGGCGGGATGTCGTCCCAGTCGCGGCGGTTGCGCGCCGGCAACATCACCGTGGTGATCCCGGCCCGTGCCGCCGCGACGACCTTTTCCCGGATGCCGCCCACCGGCAGCACCAGGCCGCGCAGGCTGATTTCCCCCGTCATCGCCACCGCCGGGTCCACCGCCCGGCGCAGCAGCAAGGACGCCAGCGACATGAACATCGCGACGCCCGCGGACGGTCCGTCCTTCGGGATCGCGCCGGCGGGAACGTGGACGTGGATGTCGCCCTCGAACAGTTTCGGCTCGATGCCGAGCTGCTCGGCGCGCGACTTCACGAGGCTCAGCGCCGCCTGCGCGCTTTCCTTCATCACGTCGCCGAGTTGCCCGGTCAGGATCAGCCGGCCGCCGCCGGGCATCCGGCTGCTTTCGATGAACAGGATGTCGCCGCCCACGGGGGTCCAGGCCAGGCCCGTCGCTACGCCCGGCATCGCGGCACGGCCCGCAACCTCCGGATCGAAGCGGCTCGGCCCCAGGATCGGCGGCAGGCTCTCCGGGCCGATGCGGATCGGGCGCTCGGCCTCCCCCTCCGCCACGCGCACGGCGGCGGAGCGGAACACCGCGCCGACCTCGCGCTCCAGGCTGCGCACGCCGGCTTCCCGCGTGTAGTCGCCGATGATGCTTGCCAGCGCCCCGTCGTCCACCTCCACGTCGCCGTCCGCCAGGCCGTTCTGCGCCTGCTGCCGCGGCACGAGGTAGCGCCGGGCGATGGCCAGCTTCTCCTCCGCCGTGTAGCCGGACAACTGCACCACCTCCATGCGGTCACGCAGCGGGCCGGGGATGGTGTCGAGCTGGTTGGCCGTCGCGATGAACAGCACGCGGCTGAGGTCGAACGGCACGGCGAGATAAGCGTCGCGGAACGTGCTGTTCTGCTCGGGGTCGAGCACCTCCAGCATGGCCGACGCCGGGTCGCCCTGGAACCCGCCGCTGCCGAGCTTGTCGATCTCGTCCAGCATCATCACGCACTCGCGCGAGCCTGCCCGGCGGATTGCCTGGATGATGTTGCCCGGCAGCGCGCCGATGTAGGTGCGGCGGTGTCCCCGGATTTCCGATTCATCATGCACACCGCCGAGGCTGACCCGCACGAAGGGCTGGCCGGTGGCGTGGGCGATGCTTTGGCCGAGGCTCGTCTTGCCGACGCCGGGCGGGCCGACGAAGCATAGGATCGGCCCCTTGCCTCCGGGGTTCAGCTTGCGGACCGCGAGGAACTCGACGATACGGCGCTTGATCTTCTCCAGGCCGAAGTGCTCCTCGTCCAGCACCCGGCGCGCGGCGGCCACGTCGATAGGCTTCGTGTCGCCGAGCTTCCACGGCAACTCCGACAGCCATTCGAGGTAGGTCCGCACCATGCCGACCTCCGGGCTTTGCTCCGGCATCTGCTTGAGCCGGCGCAGCTCGCGCTTGGCCGAGCGGTCCGCCTCCTCCGGCAGCCCGGCCTCGTTCAGCGCGCGCTCCAGGTCCTGCAATTCCGGGGCGCCGTCGTCGTCGCCCAGCTCCTTCTGGATCGCCTTGAGCTGTTCGCGCAGCATGAACTCGCGCTGCCGCCCGGCCATCGTCTCCTGCGTGCGCTTGCCGATGTCGGCGGACAAGCGCAGCACCTCCAGCCGGTAGGCCAGCCGCCACAGCACCCGGTCGAGGCGGGCCGGCAGGTCGGTGATCTCC